>JAUILB010000361.1 GCA_030432815.1 Alphaproteobacteria bacterium
TCCTGAATTATATATCCTTTAGTGATCAGGGTACTGAGTACCCTTGAAAGGCTTTGTTTGGTGATATTCAGGATATTAAGAAGTTCGGCAACTGTCATTCCGGGATTTTGTCCCACAAAGAAAAGCACCCGGTGATGGGCCCGTCCGAAACCATAGTTTTGTAATTCTGAATCTGGCCAGGCGATAAAATCCCGATATGCGAAGTAAAGAAGTTCCGCACTTTTAAGAAAAAGTTCTTCTTTGTCTAATTCATCAAAATTTATTTTTACAAGATTTATGTCAGTCATGTTGACATATTTTAAGGTGAGTGCTACAAAGATCAAGAAGAAAATTATTTTTAGGGATTAAAAAAATGTCCATACTTCCATTCGATGATCGCGACGGCGTCATTTGGTATAATGGTGAACTTATGCAGTGGCGTGATGCCAAGTTCCATGTGCTTACCCATGCGCTTCATTATGGGTCCTGTGTGTTTGAAGGACAACGTGCATATGGTGGCAAAATATTCAAGCTTCATGACCATAGCGAACGGCTTATTAAATCAGCTAAAATTCTTGGTATGGAAATTCCCTATACTGCTGATGAGCTTGACGAGGCCGCAGATGAAGTGGTGGCCGCAAATGATCTTGTTGATGCATATGTTCGTCCGGTTGCATGGCGCGGTTCGGAAATGATGGGAGTTGCGACAAAGGGTACCAAAGTGCATGTTGCAATTGCGGCGTGGGAATGGCCTTCTTATTTTGGTGAGGAAGCCAAGAAAAAGGGACTGCGTCTTGAATTTGCAAAATGGAAAAGACCCGCACCGGATACGGCACCGACAGCATCGAAAGCAGCAGGGCTTTATATGATTGCATCAATGTGTAAGGATGCGGCAACCGAAAATGGCTATGATGATGCGATCATGCTTGATTATAGAGGACAGGTCGCCGAGGCAACAGGTGCAAATGTATTTTTCTATAAGGACGGTGTGCTTCACACACCCAAGCCGGATTGTTTCCTTGATGGAATTACCCGCCGTACCGCTATTGAGCTTGCAGGTAAACGCGGTATTGAAGTTGTAGAACGGGCCATTATGCCGGAAGAGCTTGAGGGTTTTGAGCAAGCCTTTATTACAGGCACCGCGGCTGAAATTACACCATTAAGTCAGATCGGTGAATATACATTTGAAGTTGGGGATATGTGTATGAACATGGTTCGTGACTATGATGACCTTGTAAACGGCCGACAGGTTTGATTAACCCCAACTGTCTTTTTTCTTATCATCATCCCTCTTGGCATCCACCCAGTGGGTGCCATCTTCGGTTTCTTCCTTTTTCCAGAAGGGAGCATCCGTTTTTAACCAGTCCATAATGAACTGCGCCGCATTGAACGCCGCTTCCCTGTGATGTGATGTCGTGATCACCAGTACAATCTGATCACCGGGGTAAAGTTCCCCGTAGCGGTGGATGATTGTAAGACCCTGTAACGGCCATCGGTCACTTGCCTCAGTTCCAATTTTTGCAAGTTCCTTTTCAGCCATGGCAGGGAAATGTTCCAGGGTCATTTTTTTGATGTCTTTTTCGCCGTGAATATCGCGTACAAGCCCTGTAAAAGTCGCAATGGCCCCAAGGTCGGTACGCTTATTTTTTAGCAAGTCAATTTCTGCGGCAATATCAAAATCATCACTTTGAACCGAAATGCGCATATTAGCCCCCCGTCATAGGCGGGAACAGGGCGAGTTCATCCGTGTTGGAAACATTATAATCAAGGGGTACATATTCATCATTAACCGCTGCGCGAAGAAGATCGGGTTCTGCAAAGGCGTTTTTGTAGTTATCTCCAAGCGTTTCCAGATGTTCTATTACATCAGCAACAGTTGTTACCCGTTCAGGAAGGGTTATTTCTTCTGATGATTTGCCAATATGTTCACGGATCCGTGCAAAATAAAGAATATTCATGGCGCTCACATGTGTTTTAAACCGGATTTAAGATAGTCATATCCGGTATATAATGTCAAAATTGCCGCAACCCAGAGACAATAATCACCGATCGTTACGGCGGGTATCCAGTCAGGAGCTGCATCACCCACCAATAAAAAACCAAGCGCAAAAATCTGAATGGTTGTTTTCCACTTGGCAAGGTAGGTTACTGGTATGCTTACTTTTAAATCTGCCAGAAATTCACGCAGTCCGGAAACAGCGAATTCCCGACACAAAATAACGATTGCGGCAATAACCGAATATCCTTCGATACGGTCATATGCCACCATCATCATCAGGGCTGTTGCAATCAGAAGCTTGTCTGCGATGGGGTCCATAAAAGCGCCAAGTTTTGACATCTGATCAAATTTTCGCGCGACGTATCCATCAAAAAAATCGGTTATACCTGCGGCCGTGAAGATTGCAAAACTTACCCAATTGCTTAAATCACCCTTCAGATAGAACGAGGCAACCATGAGCGGTATCATGACAATCCTTGAAAAGGTCAATATGTTGGCCAGATTATTCACTTATTTGGTTTCCCGGTTCGAGTCTGATTTATGTATAATATGTGATTGGAATTAAATAAACCACTTATGCTCGTCTATGGGTGAAAATAATCATATATTTTTGTAGCCAGTCCGCGGCTGATGCCATTTACTTTTTCAAGATCGGTAATAGCCGCACCGGATACGGCCTTCGCGGAGCCGAAATGTAGCAGCAGGGCTTTTTTACGTGCTGCACCTACGCCGGGTAAATCATCAAGCAATGATTTGTGCATCTTTTTTGCCCGACGAGTGCGGTGGGATCCAATTACAAAGCGATGAGATTCGTCCCTTAGTCGTT
>JAUILB010000362.1 GCA_030432815.1 Alphaproteobacteria bacterium
CCGGGATATCCAAAAATGACATCCACACCCAAATCCTCAAGGGATTTAATGATGATCTGAGCTCCTGATAACGCCTTCGAAGACATAATGTCGACCTTTCCTGTATTGTGCGCGCTTTTAAGTTATTCAATTAACGCTAGGGTTATAAAGCCATACGCCCTTAATAACAAATAAAAACATGCAAACTTCATTATTCAAAAAATATCCAAACTTAGCGACATAAAATTGCTTAGTCAATGGATAATATTGAAATATAATTACAAAATAATGAACTATTCATTAATATAATTACAAATTTATGATATTCCAGTCTTGAAACTGATTCCTAAACCATGTCATTTGTCTTTTGGCAAACTGGCGTGTTGCAGTTTGACTTAAGATAATAGCCTCTTCTTTTGTGATTTTTGCGTCGATGTAATCAATGACTTGTGGCACACCAAGTGACTTCATAACAGGCAGGGATTTATCATATTTATAGGTCATAAGTTTTCTTACTTCATTCACAACATCGCCCTGATCAATCATAAGTTTGAACCTTTCATCACAACGCCTATAAAGTTCTTCACGATTACGATTAAGGATATTGAGATCTAAATCCAACTCCCCATCAATTAAACCACCCACTGCTGGCTGTGACTGCCAATGGCTCAGGCTTTTGCCTGTTGAACGGATCACTTCAAGTGCACGGGCAGTGCGCTGGCTGTCACCGGGTGCCAATCGGTTCGCCATTTCCGGATCAATCGCAGCAAGTTTTGCGTGGGCCTGTTCCGGGCCATTTTCATTTACATCATCACGGATCTCTTTTCTGATAGCTTCATCGATTGGTGGAACCTTTGATAATCCGTAAACCAGTGCTTTTAGATATAACCCTGTTCCCCCAACGACAATTGGTACTTTTCCGCGTTGCCAAATATCATCAATTATATTTTGCGCCATATCCCGCCACCTTTCCGCTGAACATGGGTCGTCACCTTTTAAATGGCGATATAAATGATGTGGGATTTCTGCCAACTCTGTGGCAGTGGGGCAGGCAGTGATAATATCGAGCTCGCGGTAAATCTGCATGCTATCGGCATTGATAATTTCACCGCCAAAGTCCCGCGCCCATTTAAGCGCAAGCGAGGACTTGCCACTTGCCGTAGCTCCTCCGAGTATGATTATCCTTTTCTTTTGCAAAATAGAAGTTCCCTAATCACGTCCTATATTGTAGATATACCAGCATAAATCCAAATTCTACAGGGATAATCAATGGCAAAGGTACTTACCCTTATATCAAATGCTGCAGATGGCGCAGTCACAGAAGAAATAAAAGATAAATACGCAAAACTGTTAAAAGCCACCTATTCAAACTGGTTAAATAAAAATATAGCACTGGATATATTGTTTGACAGCACCACGGACCATGACTGCATAAATGAGCTTAAATCGGAAAATTTTGATTTCGCTATTCAGGATCCAATCACCCGGCGAAAAATGCTTCTTGTTGCCGATATGGATAGCACAATAATACAGGTTGAATGCATTGATGAACTGGCTGACTTTTTAGGAATTAAAGACAAAGTTTCACATATAACCGAAGCCGCCATGCGTGGTGAAATTGATTTTAAAGGGGCACTGCGCGAAAGGGTGGCCCTTTTAAAAGGTTTAAAAGTTGACGACCTTGAAACGGTGTTTCGGGAACGTGTCACCCTTACCCCCGGTGCAGTGGAACTTGTAAAAACTATGAATGCAAATGGTGCTAATACCGTTCTGGTTTCCGGAGGGTTTACCTATTTTACCGAACGTGTATCGGAACTAACCGGTTTTCAGGTTAATCGCGCGAATCTACTCCTTCATGAAAATGGGGAACTAACCGGCAAAGTTGGTGAGCCTATTGTAGATTCCGACACCAAAATCAACACATTAAAGGAGTTCCAGAAACGGGATAACCTTGAAAAATTTGAAATTATAGCTGTTGGTGATGGTGCCAATGATATCCCCATGCTTGAAGGCGCGGGCCTAGGGGTTGGTTATCATCCCTTCCCCGCAACCGCGAAAGCAGCGGATGTCGCCATCACACATGGTGATCTTACAGCACTGCTTTATTTACAGGGTTATTCAATAAGTGATTTTGTCACTGATTAACATTATGATACACTCCTACAAAATCAGGGAGTTTAATAATGAATAAGAGACTGCTAGCGGCATTAATTTTACCACTCATAGCAACAACTGGCACTAGCTCACAAGGTCAGGAACTGGATAAACTGGTATTACCAGACGGTTTTTCCATTGAGGTTTATGCCAGAGTGCCAAATGCACGGCAAATGTCCCTTGGTGACAATGGTACAGTTTATGTCGGAACACGCAACCGCGCCGGTGGCCGCATATTCGCGGTTACAGATGATAATCAGGATGGTAAGGCCGACGAAGTTGTTGCCATAGTAGGGGGGCTAAAAACACCAAGCGGCCTTACTTATCATGATGGCGACCTTTATATCGGTGCTATCAGCCGAATTTATAAAATTGCCGATATTGATAATACTTTCAGAGACTCCCCCACTCCCCAAGTTGTAACAGCAGATCTTCCAACGGACACTCATCACGGATGGAAATTTATTGAATTTGGTCCTGATGGCCTTCTATATATTCCTATTGGAGCGCCGTGTAATATTTGTGATCCGGAACCAATTTATGCGTCAATTCATACGATGGACGTAAACAATCCCGCTGCCGGCTTTAAACTTTACGCATCAGGTGTTCGCAACACTGTGGGTTTTGATTGGGACCCCCTAACGGGTGATCTTTGGTTTACCGA
>JAUILB010000363.1 GCA_030432815.1 Alphaproteobacteria bacterium
GCTCCGTAATCTCCCTCCAATCCTGATTGGGCACCAATCGCATGGATATTTTCGCGTAGGCTTTGCTGGCGATAACCGTTTTGGCACCTTCGCCAATGTAACCGCCCCAAATGCCGTTCACATCCAACGTAGGCCTAATGGAGTTCCGTTCATTTGTGGTGTATCCTTTTTCCCCATAGTCGGAATCAATATCCAGCGCTTTTTGATATGCCTCCAAAGAAAAATGTGCTTTGGCCATTTCGGCGCGTTCTTCATCTGAAAGCTCCTGAACGGTGTCGTAAAATCCTGGAATGGTAATATGGTTGTTCCCATCATGTAGACTGGCGATCATCTTGGCAAGTATATTGATGGGATTGGCCACGGCACCCCCATACAAACCGGAATGTAAATCACGATTGGGCCCTGTGACCTCCACCTCCACGTAGCTTAACCCGCGAAGGCCCGTAGTAATGGAAGGCACATCGTTGGCAATCATTCCGGTATCGGAAATTAGGATAATATCGTTCTTCAATTTTTCCTTGTTTAGTGATACATAGGTCGACAAATTGTTACTGCCCACTTCTTCTTCCCCCTCGATCATAAATTTTACATTGCAGGGCAATTGATCGGTGTTCACCATAAATTCCAAGGCTTTCACGTGCATGTACATTTGGCCTTTGTCATCACAGGCGCCCCGGGCAAAAATGGCGCCATCCGGATGGAGTTCCGTTTTCTTTATTATCGGTTCAAGTATCGGTTTTCTGGGAACTTTTCTCGGTGTTGTCGGGGGTATTTATCTTGCCAATAATCTACAATGGGTGGCTGATCTGATTGAAAAAATGACAGGTGCAACAGTATGGGACGCGGAGACAAGGTTTATTTCAGAAATACCTTCGCAGGTAGATAACGCAGAAGTCATCGCAGTAACGGTTGTTGCGCTTACCCTTTCGTTGCTTGCAACCATTTTTCCAGCACTTCGTGCGGCAAATACCGATCCGGTGAAAGCACTTAAATATGAGTAATATTGCTGAAATTAATGACGTTTATAAAAGCTTCGATCAGGGCGAGCACCATTTGGAAATTCTGAAAGGGATAAGTCTTAACATTGCCAGCGGGGAAATCGTAGCACTCGTGGGCGCATCCGGTGCTGGTAAATCTACCTTGCTTCATATTATGGGGCTTCTTGAACGTGCTGATAGTGGTGACGTGATCATTTCGGGTGTGCCAACCAGAGGGCTCAATGATATTAAACGAACAAAAATCAGACGGCATGAGATAGGATTTGTGTACCAGTTTCATAATCTTCTGCCGGAATTTAGTGCTCTTGATAATGTCATTATGCCGCAATTGGTTGCTGGTGTATCAAACCGTGATGCAAAGCAAAGGGCAGAAGAGCTTCTCGATAAAATGGGTCTTTCGGAGCGTATAACTCATTTACCGTCTGAGCTTTCAGGTGGGGAACAGCAACGTGTTGCAATCGCCCGGGCAATTGCCAATAGACCGCGTCTTATTCTGGCGGATGAACCAACAGGGAATCTGGACGAAAAAACCGGAAATGATGTTATGGATATTCTTTTGAATATGTCAAAAGAAGAAGGAATATCTGCACTTATTGCGACACATAATAATACGCTCGCACATCGTATGGATCGTGTTATATTACTTAAGGATGGCAAAGTTAAAGGGAATATCTAATTATTAAATTCTGCCAGGGAGGATAAAATGCGAAAATGTTGTTATTCAATTTCTCAGGTATGTTTAATGTTATTCATTTTGACGCTCACGTCCTGTGCAGAAACAGAAGAAAACACCCCCGCTGACGATATTAATGACGAACGCCCCAATATGATCATCATCCTTGTTGATGATATGCGTTTTGATGAAATTGGTGCTGCCGGCCATCCTTATATTCAAACCCCCAATATTGACCGCATTGCAGAGGAAGGGGCATATTTCGAGAATAGTTTTACAGTGAACCCACTCTGTTCACCCAGCAGGGCTACGCTTCTTACAGGGCAGCATGCCCACTATCACGGGATTACCGATAACCTTGCGAGAAACGAACTAAGTCACGAGCTTGAAACTTTTCCCAGACGTCTTCATGAAAATGGCTACGATACCGCCTTTATTGGAAAATGGCATATGGGTAATGATGATACGGCGCGCCCGGGTTTTTCCACATGGGCCGGGATGCGCGGGCAAGGGGAAGCCATTGACCCCACATTTAATCTGAATGGTAAGCGCATACAAATTAATGGTTATGTTACAGACATTTTACATGATTTATCAGTGGACTTTATAAATCAGGAGCGTGATGGACCGTTTATGCTTTATCTTTCTCATAAAGCATTGCATCCAAATGTTTTTCAGGCGGATGACGGAAGTGCGGCTGAACTGCCAGAAGGGCAAACCAGAAGCGGATTTATTGCCGCTGACCGTCATGTCGGCATGTATGCTGATGCGACGCCACCAAGAAGACCAAATTATGGAATTACTCCTATCGATAAACCTGCACTTATGCGTCAGGTTAATGAACTTCCGCAATTAAGTATAGATACGGTAACCCCGGACAGAACCATTCATGAACGTCATGAAATGCTTATGGCAATTGACGAAGGTCTTGGCAGGTTGCTTAATGAGCTTGAAATAAAGGGTATACTGGACGATACCATTATAGTCGTTACATCAGATCATGGCTATTGGTATGGCGAACATGGTCTTAGCGCTGAACGGCGGATGTCATATGAAGAAGGTATTAGAATTCCCTTATTGATCAGATATCCCAAACAGATTGAGGCCGGATTGAAACCAACGG
>JAUILB010000032.1 GCA_030432815.1 Alphaproteobacteria bacterium
CATCTGAATTTCTTCCAAAATCGCCGCCGCGCCGCCAAGGGGCATTCCCGCACCACCATATTCTTCGGGGATCAGGACAGATAAATATCCGGCTTTCGTAAGCTCATCTACAAAATCAGCCGGATACGCCATGTCGCGGTCATGATCGCGCCAGTATTTTCCCGGGTATTTCCGGCACAGCTTTGCAAGCTCGTCCCTGATGTCCTGATATTTGTGATTTTTAAATAAACTCAACATTACACTCCCATTGCTCTCTAAGTATGAGTATGCACAACTTTTAAAATAGATAAAGATCGAAAATAGTCTCTATTATCTGCCATATTTTGGGCAATTTTCCCCATGACTATTCTTCTTGTTGTCGTTAAAGGCGAGTTTTACCTCTTGTTAACCGCTATTTGCGACTGTATTATTCACGTGTGGAGAATGTGTAATGAGAACTGCCCTTATTATCATTATAATGCCCTTGGCATTCCTGTTTTCAGGGTGTGCCAAAATGATGAATGAAAATGAATGTGTTGCCGCCGATTGGCGGACCGTAGGATTTCTGGACGGCAGTGCCGGAAGAGCGCAAGGCTTTCTGGAACGCCGCACTGAAGCATGCGCCGAGTATGGCGTTTCACCGGATCTGAATCTTTATTTTACCGGGCGTTCGCAAGGTCTTGAATCATTCTGCCAACCACGAAGCGGTTTTTATCTGGGCTTAAGAAACACGAGTTATAACAATGTCTGTCCTGCGAATATGGAACAACCCTTCCTTGCCGCTTATCAGGATGGTGTGGGGTTACGCCGACATCAAAACCGCGTCATTGAATTGGAAAGCGATATAGAGGCGGCCATTGACCATATGGATGAACTGGATGAAGAAATTGCCAAAGCAACTCGCGCAATTGCCGATCCGGAAACCGCTGAACAGGACAGGCTAACGCTTGCAATTGAAATAAAGAATATGGCCGAAGAACGTGGCAATGTTGAAGCAACAATCCCTATCATGGAAGCCGAACTGACAGCGGCCCAGGTCGCACTGGAAGATTACCGGGCAAGTATAGCAGGGAAATACCCCGGTACCGTTTAATAAGCTAATCTTTTGAAAAAAGGTATTTATCTTCAAGCAATTTGAACTTTTCTTCTTGTATAAAGGAAATTGCCCGCTTCAAACGGCGCGGGAGACCTTCCTCCTTTTTGAATTCTGTTCGCATGATTAAGGCCAGATAATCATCAAGATTTTTGCTGCCATTTGTTGCTTCCTGTATCATCAAATCAAATGCGTTCCAAAATGCTGCCCCCTGAATATAAAAATTGCTGTAATATGTATAATCCTGCTGTTCATCGATGCGTTTCTGAATATCAACCAAGCCAGGTTGTCCGTCCATTGACGACGCATAAAGTTCATCGGCAATATCCCTGACCACCCGATTATCAGGATAAATGGTCAGGGCCGCTTTGCTTGCATAAAAATGTGCCAGGCTTTCACTTACCCATGTTATATGCGGCCGGGCAAGGGATAATTGATGAATTTGTTCATGGATTGCAATAATGATCGGAAAATAAACTTCCTTGCTTGTGGTGCTTACCGTATCAAAAATATAATTAACCATCATAGTTTTGTGACCTGCTGCCCCGCCAAGACTTTGATTTTGCCGTGTGATGCCAAGCAAAATCATCGTGATTTCCTGCGGCTCATTATTATCAAGCCCAATTATGCTTGATAAATAATCAAGCGCTTTTACATGATCTTCGGGTTTTACGAATTTTGCGGTTAGTTCCGGATTATCCGATATATAATTAAGCTTTATTTTACCGTTGCTGAATCTTTCAACGGGCACATCGCCAACAGCGTAAAATCCAGGCGCCTGCCGTTCGGTTGGAATCTCCGTGCTAAAATTTGGTTGGTATGGAACATTAAAATGCGCGTTTAATTCAACAGTTTCATTTTTTAATCTTAAAATTCCCGTTGGTGTTGAAAAAATCCACCATTTTCCTGTTTTACTGATGATCGTTTTCAGATCATATGCCGCAATACCATCTGTACCTTCGGCAGCAATATCAACGATCCATGAAACGGTAGCACACCCTGACGGCACAAACCATTCACCATTATCATCCGCCGAAAGCATCATATTGCCACATGCTACATCACGAATCTGACTTTGCGATTGTAAAACAGTTGCACGTGAATAAAGCCGTACCGCCCCAGAATGGTTCGGTAATTCCATAATAACATTTGCGATCAGGGGATTTTCTTCATCAATATGAATATAATAATCCACCTGCTGTGCCTGTGAGGTTGAAAAAACCAGACATCCTAAAACCGTTATGAATAAAAATAAACGCATCCACCCAATTCTACTTTAGTGTGCCACAAAGCATATAAATATTTTAATAACCGGGCAATCCTTCATTTAAATGCTTGGTTTTAATCTTTACCGCTTATTAACCAGGCTTTGCGAAAATGACGCAAGAATGTGGAGATAAGTAATGAGAATTACCCTTTTATTGGTGATGCCGGTATTAATGCTACTTTCGGGATGCGGCGGCAAAATGATGAATGAAAATGAATGCATGGTCGCGGACTGGCGTACCATCGGTTATCAGGACGGTAGTGCCGGACGCCCAGAAGGCTACCTGGAAAAACGTGGTCAGGCATGTGCCGAATATGGTGTCGCCCCCGATATGGATCAGTACCTGCTTGGACGCAGCCAGGGTCTGATTGCATTTTGCCAGCCCAGGCGCGGATTTGATATCGGTAGCCGTGGCGGCAGATACGACTATGTATGCCCGTCAAATCTGGAAAGTAATTTCCTGAGCGCATATCAGGATGGCCGCGGACTTCTGGATAGACGTGTTTTACTGGGTGATTTTGAACGGGAGCACAGCGCAGCCCTCAACCGGCTGGATTATCTTGAAAAACAAATAGCCACGGATACGATCCGATTGGCAACTGATCCGCTCACCAGCGAGGAGCGTGTTGCCCTCGCCCTTAATGTCAAGGAAATGGCCGAAGAACGCGGCAGATTGCAGGAACGCCTGCCACAGATTGAAGTGGATATTGCCAATGCCCGCAATGATCTGGATATGTACACGGCAAGCATTGCCGGAAAATATCCCGGTGGCATTTAAACCAAAACCCCGAAGTGAAAAACACTTCGGGGTTTTTAAGTACTTAGTCGCCAATGAAACGCTTATCCTACCACGGAATTAACGCATAACCTTCCTTTTGCAGCATAGCGTGGGCTGTCATTGCTGAATGGGAAAATTTGATCCCGGGAAGAATATTTTCCCGTGTTACACCGCGAAAAGCCGCTGATTGTCCGCAAATATAAAATTCAACCCCTTCGGCAACAAGTGCGGCTATCACTTCTGCGTTGGCGTTCTTTTTTCCATCATGATGTTCAGCGTAATAATCATCTTGCGTTACATCCAGTGATGTTGTGCCATGAACGACAATCGCGACTTTGATGTTTTCTTTCGGATGGCCCGCATCCACATGCATGTTTATAAAACTCGCTGCACTAATGAAAGTACTGTTCACAGTGCCACTTTCTGCGCCGCGGTAAGTATCATACACAACTTTTAGAATGGTATCTTTAGGCACTTCCATATTCGCGTTAACACGCGTGAAACTAGCAAAGTCAAAAACGGGGCCGCTTATTTGCTGAGCATGAAGCGCCGATATATTTAAAAATATGATGGCAGAAACAGCCAGCATCAACCTTTTGTACATTCAAAATCCTTTATTCTTGATTTGCGGTACATTCAGAACTCACCTATCCCAATATTTCCTTATAATAATTATAGATATTAAGACCTGTGATTTTTTCGGCGTCATCCTCGGACAGGCCACGTTCGATCAGCTTGTCCCATATCACTTCCATCCGACGCGGACTATTCAGTTCTTCAAAATAAAGTGGAACACGGCGTATATCAAAGCGCTGTCCCTGCTCGCGCTGCATTTCTTCAAGATATTCCGGTGTCACGACCAGACGACGGTGATCACGGTCGGAACCGATACATACGTGATCAATACCCGCAACATTAACCGCATGCATCACATGATCGAAATAAAGATCAACCATCCCATATCGTTCAAGTGTCATAAATGTTCTTATTTGTGTGATCCCGGCAACCCCGCCCTTATTCGCAAGGTTTCTGAATACTTCATCAGGCATGCTTCGCGGGTCATCCTTAAGCGCGTCACATGCTGTATGCGAAATATGGATCGGACGCTCAGATATTTCAATTGCATCAAGGGTTGTTTGTTCATTGGCATGGCTTAAATCAATACACATGCCAATGTCATTCAGTTTTTCGATCAGTAGCGCACCAAAATCAGTGACCCCTGATCCATTCTTTTCCATACAACCAGAACCGGCATAATTCTGATAGTTATAGGTAAGCTGGCATGATCGCTGCCCGATACCGTAAAACATATCCACATTATCAAGATCGCGCATAAAATGATCCGAATTCTGGGTCAGATAAAAAATTGACATTTTTCCTTCTGCGCGGGCCCTGTCAATATCAGCAGTCGTGGTGCCTTTAATATAATATTTTGATTTTTCCTCAATATGACGGTCAAACCACAGCATTTCATCACGCGCAGAGATAAACATATCTTCCACGGAAAGATTATCCTGACGCGGATTTCCACAAGTAACTGTAATAGAACGCATCCCGGCAGCAAGCATTTCTTCGATCAGCTCGTCCGTATATGTATCGCGAATTTCCCCCATCGCATCAATGACTAATGCGTTACGCTTCGGGTCCCATGGTTTACCCACAAGTGCCGGTGTAAAATTTGGATCGTTTGCCTGTCCCATTGCAAATGCAGCAGGCATAGATGCCATGATCGGTAGAGCTGATGCCCCAACTAGAAAATCTCTTCTTTTCATTATTTTCTCCCTAAAAATTTTCAACACACTAGAACAAAAAAAGACGTCCATCAAGGACGCCTTTTTGTTTTTTATTTATTTTTATTTCCTATTTGGGCATTTTCATAAAAGGCAACAGCATAGGAATGCGCTGCATGTAGCTTTTATATTCCTCACCCAAATGATTTTCCAAATCTCGTTCTTCATGTGGTATGGCAATTAATATTTGCGCCGTCATTAACGATGCGAATAAAAAATGCCCAACTGACATAGTTGGCGTTGACCAAAAGGCAATGATAAAACCAAAATAAAGAGGATGCCGCACCAATTTGTAGAATAATGGCTGCACAAATTTTACATTTGGCATTTCAGCACCTTTTAGGTTGTTATAAATCTGTTGAAGGCCAAAAAGCTCAAAATGGTTAATCAGGAAGGTTGATATTAGAACAATTCCGAATCCCAAAAGTAACCCGGCCCAGAGTATTAGGATCCATGTGCTGTTATCTATCTGCCATACTATATCTGGCATAGGCTGCCAATATACATAAAGGGCTATCAAACATAAGCTGGACACCAGAACATATGTGCTACGTTCACTTGCCGCAGGGACAATTTTTGTCCACTGCTTTTTAAACCAAGGTCGCGCCATTATGCTGTGTGTTAGTGCAAATAATGAAATCAGACCGATATTGATCATAAGTGATGTTCCTATTGGCCCCGGCTGACCACTATCAATCGTCTTTGTGACATATGGCAACATGTCAAAGTTGCCAACAAACGCAATTAAATACAAAAAGGTGACGAAAAATATGACATAGCTTATTATGCCATATAAAAATATTAGAAATTTACCCATTGATGCTCCCCTTCAATGAAAAATTGTTCCCAAAATTTAGATTGTAAAAGTTAAGTTTTTAAAAGTAGGCTATTGATTTTTTTATTATTATTAAAAAAATTCTATCAGAAGTTAGGGTTAAAAGCAAATTGATATAAAAAAGGCGCCTCACCGGGCGCCTTTGAATTAAAGTCCAGTAAAGTTGCTCTATCCTATTATTTTCTCGTATAAATTATAAACGTTGATCCCCATCACTTTTTCGAGTTCACCTTCGGGTAAGCCTCGTGCTGCCAGGTTGTCCCATATCCATTCCATGCGCCGAGGACCGTTAAGGTCTTCAAAATAAAGCGGGTACTCAGCCGGGTCGATATGACCCTCTTCAGCGATCAGTTCCGCGATATATTCCTCTGACATTGTCAGACGTCGATGATCCCGGTCTGAGCCGATACACACATGGTCAATGCCGCACACATTGATCGCATGCATGATATGATCGATATAAATTTGGGTATTCTGATCCGTCGTGACAAAGGGCCGCATTTGTGTAATGCCAACCACGCCGCCTCTATCAGCCAAACGTTTAAGTATTGGATCCGGCACATTTCGCGGATGATCGTAAAGGCTCTTACAGCATGTGTGTGAAATGATGATAGGCTCTTTAGACGCATTGATTGTATCAAGCGTTGTCGCTTCATTGGAATGTGATGCATCAATAAGCATGCCGATGTCATTCATCTTTTCCACTAGTTCATGACCGAAAAGAGTTAGACCCGATCCATTTGGTTCTTCACAACCCGCCCCGGCCCAGTTTTGATGATTATAAGTGATCTGACTTGAACGAAGACCAAGATTATAAAAAATGTCCACATTATCCAGATCACGACGGAAATGGGTAGAATTCTGTGTCAGATAAAATACCGCCATCTTATTTTCAGCGCGGGCCTGGGCAATATCTTTTACTGTTGTTGTGCGTATGTAATACTGGTTTTTGCGGTCAAGAAATTCGTTATATTTTAGTATCCATTCCATGGTCAGATCGTAAGCTTCCTGTTCCTGAACCTTGGGATCACAAAGTGTAATACATATGGCCCTCATACCGGCAGCCAGCATTTCTTCAACCAGACTGTTTTCATAAACATCCCGAAGTTCCCCCATGGCATCAAATATAAGTGACTTTCCATTCCATGGATTACCCCTTGCTTCCGCCCATGAAATTTCAGGCAAACTTGCCATTAGCGGCAATGCGGTCGCGCCTGCCAAAAACTGTCTTCTGTCCATTTTATTCTCCCTAAATATCTTTTTGTTGTAGTGATCATAACAGCGTAAATCTTGAAATAACAAGTCAAAATTGGTTACATATGTTCCAAAAACAATTAATCGTTTGACACATGCCATTGGTATATTGTTATTATATAACCTTAAATAACTATAAGAATAAATAAAGCACTTCACAAAAGATATCTTTGGATTGGAGCACACAAAATGAGCGAGCAAAATAACAATCAACTTACAAAACGGGATTTCCTGCAAACCCTTGGAATGATTGGCGGATCAGCCGCTGTCATGACGGCATTATCTGGGTTTGAACATAGTCTGGCGTCAGATATGAAGGCGCCACCAGCACTGGCGACCAGGGGAAACGGCAAAAAAGTAATCATCCTTGGCAGTGGACTCGCAGGTATGGTTTCAGCACTTGAGCTTGGTAAAAAAGGTTATGAGGTTGAATTACTCGAAGCACGTGATTTCGCTGGTGGACGGACGAGTTGCTCAAGAAAAGGTACCAAGGTAACCCATGCTGACGGAACGGTTCACACCTGTGACTTTGATCACGGACAATACCTGAACCACGGCGCGTGGCGAATTCCGGGTCAGCATCATTCAACACTCTATTACTGCCGTACGTTGGGCGTTGAACTGGAAGTAATGCTAAATCACAGCAGTCAGTCCTATGTATATGCCGACAATATAGAAGGCCCTTTGAACAGACAACGTGTTCGCCGCATTCATCTTGAAGCCGACCGTAAAGGTCATGTGGCTGAACTGCTTGCCAAATGCGCGGCCGGTGGGGCACTTGATGAAATGATCTCGAAAGAAGATGTTGAAAAGCTACTTACCTATCTTAAAGGTATGGGTCTCATCAACAGTGAAACCTTTGAGTATCAGGCAAATCAGGTTCGTGGCTATTCAACTTATAAAGGTGGTGGCGATAATTATGGAACCCTTTCTGAGCCATACGGCCTGAGTGAGATTCTGAGTGTAAATATGGAAACAAGGGAACTAACATCTGACCACCCAACCTGTATGTTCCAGGCAAAAGGCGGCATGGATCAGATTTCATTTGCGCTTCGTGATGCACTTCCACGTGGTGTTCTGAAACTGAACAAGGAAGTGACCAAAATATCACAAACCGGTGATGGTGTTTCTGTAAATTACAAAGACACAAAATCTGGCAGAGAAAGAACAACAACCGGTGATTTTCTGATTTCTACAATACCATACGCAGTCGTTACCGAAATCGATAATGATTTTAGTCCTGAAATCATTGATGCCATGAAAACGCCATCTCCTAGTCAGGTTTCCAAATTTGGTCTTCAAATGAAAACACGGTTCTGGGAAGTTGAAGACATGATTTATGGTGGTGTTTCGTCGACCAGTATGGCGGGTAATATTGCTTATCCTTCTGCGGACCTTCATGGCAAAAATGGTGGTGTGCTTCTGGCATCATACCTGTTTGGTGGCCGGTCCACAGCATTCAATAAGTTAAGTGTTGATGAAAAAATCGAATATGCACTTTCCATTGGGGAACATGTCCATCCAGGCCAATACCGTGCTAACTTTAACGGTAAAGCTGCCGGAATAGTCTGGGAAAATGAAAAGTATAATAAATCTGGCTGGTCAAGTTGGCAGGGTGATAGCATTAAAAAGCTACCGACCATCCTTAAGGGTCAGAACCGTGTGCTATTTTCCGGTGACTGTATTTCACCACGCCTGTCCGGATGGATGGCTGGTGCGATCGAAGGCGCATGGATCACTATCGCCGAGCTCGATAAAAGAGCCGCGCAAATATAAGTCTTACGCAATGCGCGTTATTTTTAAAGATTATGAGGCACGCGATAAAACCGCGTGCCTTTCGCTTTTTGATGAAAACTGCCCTGAATTCTTTGCCCCAAATGAAAAGGCGGACTTTGAAAAATTCCTTGATAGCGAACCCGATGGGTATCAGCTGTGTATATCGGATGGTGAAATTGTTGGTGTTTTTGGTGTTATACCGGAAACGGATGTTTCATGCAGTATCGTCTGGATAATGCTTGGTGCCAAGGCGCAGGGAAAAGGAGTTGGTACAAAAATGATGCGGAAAGCTCTTGGCCGCGCCAAAATGCTAAATGCTCAAAAAGTCCACATCGCCACCAGCCATGTTGCTTACAAGTTTTTTGAAAAATTTGGTGCAACTATCATAAAAGAAACCACAAACGGATGGGGGCCGGACATGCATAGAATTGACATGTTAATCACACTTTAATCCCTCATTTTATCATAAAAATCCTAGGTTCCCTGAATTTTTAATTGTTATATTATATCGTATATGTTATCACCTAACAAAACGGTTAATTGTACAAAATGGGACTTACAAATGACTGAACAATTAAACAGCTTTGCTGGTATGAGCAAGCGGGACTTTCTACAAAAACTTGGCATGATTGGTGGATCTGCCGCTCTTTACACGGCCATGCAGGGGCTTGATATGGTGCATGCATCCGCACTTGAAAAACCACCTGTTTTATCCAACGAAGGAAATGGCAAAAGAATAATTATCCTTGGTGCGGGCCTTAGTGGTCTTGTGACGGCACTTGAACTTACGAAAAAAGGGTATGACTGTCAGGTGATTGAAGCCCGCGATCATGTTGGGGGACGCTGTCAATCTGCACGTAAAGGTAAAGTCATCGAGGAAGTCGGCGGTGAAACACAGGTCTGCGGTTTTGAACATAACCAATATCTGAATATCGGCCCGTGGCGTATTCCTGCTGAACATAGGGCCGTTATCCATTATTGCCGTGAACTTGACGTAACACTGGAACCTATGATCAACAAATCTGTTCATGCATATTATTATAGTGAAAATATAGACAGCCCCCTTAAGGGAAAGCGCATTCGTCAGGTGGAAATTGATGTTGATCGCGCTGGTTACGTTCAGGAACTTCTCAGCAAGGCAGCAAATAACGGCGCACTGGACGAACAGTTTAATACAGAAGATAAAGAACGCCTGCTTGAATATCTGGCGAGTACTGCCCTGCTCGACCGTGATGAATTAACTTATCGCGCCAACAGGGGACGCGGGTATAAACTTGATGCCTATCCCGGCACTGCACTAGACGCCGGTGAATTATCTGAACCAATTGAGCTTGGAGAACTTCTTAAAGTTAAAATTGGCACCCGTTGGGAAACGGCCGATCATCCGGCTGTCATGTATCAAGCAAAAGGCGGTATGGATCAAATCCCGTTTGCAATGCGGGATGCCCTTGCTCCAAACAAGATTACCTATAACGCAGAAGTAATAAATATCGAACACGGTGATGATAATGTTGTCGTTACCGTAAAGGATATGAACAGCGGTAATGTTAGCACTTTAACGGGCGAATTTGTTATATCAACGATCCCCTTCTCGGTTCTAAGCAGTATCGATAATAATTTCAGTGATGAAATCAAGGGTGCTTTAAAATCTGCGACAAGTTCACCGGCCTATAAAATAGGTTTGCAATTCACACGCCGTTTCTGGGAAGAAGATGACATGATTTACGGGGGATCATCATTTTCAGATATGGAAAATCACTATCAAACAAGTTACCCATCATCCAACCTGTTTGGCAAACAGGGCGATGTAATGCTTGCCAACTATAAGTATGGCGGCGGAAGCGTCGAACTTTCAAATATGACAATTGCCGAACGGATTGAACATACGCTTGAGTGCGGTGAAAAACTTCATCCGGGTAATTTCCGCAAACATTATAACGGGCAGGCAATTTCAAAAGCATGGCATAAGGATCGCTTTGCTCTAGGCGGCGCATCCAGCTTCCGTAGCAATCGCCAACGCACCAAAAATATTCCTATCGTAGTTAAGGGTGAAAAACGGGTCATCTTTTCTGGCGGCGGAATTTCACCATATCACAGCGCATGGATGACCGGCGCTATTGAGGGCGCATGGCACATGATTGCGGAATTTGACAAACGTGTGGCGCAAATTTAAATAAAAATGAGGAAAACCCGGCTTATATTCGCCGGGTTTTTTATTAAAACTAACAATTTAATTTATAGATATTAGAGACTTAGCATGACTGATTATTTAAACGATTTAAGCAAGCGCGATTTCCTTCAAGCCATTGGAATGGTTGGCGGAACAGCGGCGATGTTGGCAGCAATGGGCGGATTTGACAAGGCAATTGCATCTGACCAAAAAGAACCACCCAAAATGAGCACAGACGGAAACGGTAAGAAAATCACCGTACTTGGCGCCGGCCTTGCCGGTATGGTGCTTGGTATCGAGCTATCCAAAAAAGGGTATGATGTCGAAATTCTCGAAGCGCGCTCATTTGCCGGCGGTCGTTGTCAGTCAGCCAGAAAAGGAACAGTAATCCATGAAATGGGCGGTGAACGTCAGGTATGCGATTTTGATAACGGTCAATATGTAAATTATGGCCCGTGGCGTATAGCACAGGAACATCATTCAACACTTCATTATTGTCATACGCTTAATGTTGAACTTCAGCCGATGATTAATGAAAGCGCGCAAACATTCATTTATTCTGAAAATGCGGAAGGTCCGCTTAAGGGTAAACGCATCCGTCACCGCCATGCGGAAGTTGACCGTGCGGGCAATGTTTATGAAATACTTGCCAAATGTGCGGCCGACGGTTCCCTTGATGATAAAATGACCGCCGAAGATCGCGATAACCTACTTGATTATCTGAAAGGTACAGGACTTATCGACAGGCAGGAATTAAACTATATTGCCGGACGTGCCCGCGGTTACGACAGCTATCCTGGTGCAGCAATGAATTTTGGCAGGCTTTCCGAACCCTATGCCTTTGCCGATCTTTTGAAAGTAAGCGTTGGTGCCCGCTGGGATACAGCCGACCACCCTGCTGTCATGTTCCAACCTGTCGGTGGCATGGACATGATCGCCAAAGCAATGTTTGCTGCCCTTCCCCGTGGAATGGTCAAATTTAATAAGGAAGTCACAAACATTGCACAAACAGAAAGCGGCGCCCAAATAAACTATTTCGATACGCAAACAGGCGAAGAAAGTATCGCAAATTGTGACTACTGTATTTCAACAATTCCTTTTGGGGTGCTTAACCAGATTAATAACGATTTTAACGCAGAAATGGTTGATGCCCTAAAAAGCCCACGCAGCGCCCCGGCGTACAAAATAGGACTTCAGTTTAGCCGACGTTTTTGGGAAAAAGATGAAATGATTTATGGTGGTGTAACCCAGACAGACATCCCCGGTAACCGGATTATTTCTTATCCGTCCAATGATCTTCACAGCCCTCATGGCGGTGTGCTTCTTGCCGATTATGAATTTGCCGCGCAAGCCGTTGCCAATTCCAACCTTTCCAATGCTGAACGCATTGAACTGGCGCTTAGCAGCGGTGAAAAAGTCCATCCGGGCCTTTACCGCAAATATTATAACGGCAAAGCCATGTCTATGGCTTGGCATAAGGAAAAATATTCACTTGGTGGCTGGGTTGGCTGGTCGCGCCGTGGACGTGAACAAAAGCTTCCAACCATCCTTAAAGGGGAACGTCGTGTGCTCTTCAGCGGCAATGGCATAACACCTATTCTGGATGGCTGGATGGCTGGCGCTATTGAAGGGGCGTGGTATACAATGGCAGACCTTGATAAACGTGTAGCCCAAAGCTAAAAGCGGGCTTGCAATATCATATTGATCCCCTAATATATTTTGCAATAAGCGCACAAGTTTAAATACGGTTCAGATATTGCCGATTTTAATCGGTAATATCTATTTCGGCTTAAAAAGGGGAATTCAATATGTCTGATAAAGCTGATTTTACAAAACGGGACTTTTTAGCATCCATTGGGATGGTCGCAGGCACATCAGCCATGATGACGACCCTTGCAGGGTGGAATATGGCCATGGCATCAACCATGTATGCACCACCGGCCATGTCATCAAATGGCAATGGTAAAAAAATACTGGTTCTTGGCGCCGGAATTTCCGGTCTTGTCTGTGCTATCGAGCTTCTTAAAAAAGGCTATGATGTTCAGATACTTGAAGCAAAAAACCATGCCGGTGGGCGCTGTATGTCTGCGCGTAAAGGCACCGTAATAGAAGATGTTGGTGGTGAACGACAAGTTTGCGATTTCGATCATAATCAATATCTTAATGTCGGCCCCTGGCGTATCCCCGCAGAGCATCATTCAACCATTTATTATTGCCGCAAGCTTGGTGTTGAACTTGAACCTTTCGTAAACAAAGCCTTTGCCGCTTATTACTATCAAAGTGAAGGCAGCGGTTCACTCGTCAAAAAACCACTTCGCCAAAGCGATGTTGACATTGACCGTGCCGGCCATGTGACAGAGCTGCTCGCGAAATGTGTAAGCGACGGACTGCTTGATGAAAAACTGACTACAGAAGATCAGGAAGCATTACTTGAATATCTGCGTTCAACAGGCCTGATTGACAGACGTGAACTTAATTACCGCGCCAACCTTGCCCGTGGCTGGGAAAACACCCCAACGGTGGGAACGGATATGGGTAAACTTTCTGATCCCTATCAGTTATCAGACCTTCTGAAAATTAAAATTGGTGCGCAGCACGAAGAACGGGATCACCCGCCCATGATGTTCCAGCCAAGGGGCGGCATGGATCAAATTCCAGCTGCCATGGTTCGTGCCCTTCCTGAAGGGACCATTCGATATAATTCTGAAATCACCGAAATAAAGCAATCAGATAACCAGGCTATGGTGACATATACCGATACACAAACCGGGGTAACGGAAACGGCGGTCGCGGATTATGCCATCAGTTGCCTGATCTTTCCGGCGCTGAATAAGATCAAAACCGATTTCCGCGATGATGTTATTGAAGGCCTTCGTGCGCCCGCATCATCACCAATCACAAAACAGGGGCACCAGTTTTCGGAACGCTTCTGGGAAACAGAGGAAGATATATTTGGCGGCATAACCTATAATGATATTCCCGAAAGTGGTGATATAAGCTATCCGTCGTCGGAATTCTTCGGCACAAATGGTGGCGTGCTGCTCACAGCGTATGCCCGCCGTGGTGCCGCCATAACCCTTGGCAATATGAGTATCGCAGACCGTCTTGAACGGGGCCTTGAAATTGGTGAAATGGTTCACCCGGGACGGTTCCGTAAATATTATAATGGCAAGGGCGTTTCCATGGCGTGGCATAAACAGAAATATGCCCTTGCTGCCTGGGTCACATGGTCCCGGCGTAATATTGCACTTAAAATGCCGCCTCTTATTAAGGGGGAACGGCGTGTGCTCTTTAGCGGTAATGGTATGGCACCATTTCATCAGGGCTGGATGTTCGCCGCAATAGAAGCAGCTTGGCATTCTATCGAAGATCTGGATAAACGGGTCGGGACCGGATAAATTTGGCAAGCCTTTTAAAAAGAAGATTATACGCCCTTTTCTGTTATCTATCTGCTGCTTTTTTTGTCATGCTTGGTAGCGGCATGTCTGTTTATCTGCTTGATATGTTTTTAAATGCCGAATATGGCGTTATGGTTTCCAGCATATTGCTGCCATTCAGCATTATTTTTATCATCATGGGGATTGCTGTCTTCAAATATGCTGGCAGGATTTTAAATCCGGCAGTAGAAGTTGAGGAAACAGAGGAGTGATGGCAACTATATTTACCCACCCGATTGTGCCTGTGGCAGCAGCTTACCTGATTGGTCGGGATAAGATACCCACAAGATTGTTGGTTGCCGCCGGGATGGTATCCATAATTCCGGATTTCGATGTAATCGGGCTTCAATACGGTATTTCTTACGGTGATCAATTCGGACACAGGGGCTTTACCCATTCAATCTTTTTTGCCCTTATGATGGCGATAATAGCATCCCTTTCAAACAGTTATTTACAAGCATCCAAAAATATATGCTTCTGGATGGTATTTATTGGTTGCTGTTCACATGGTGTGCTTGATGCCTTTACCGATGGCGGGCGCGGTATTGCTTTTTTCTGGCCAATTACAGCAGAAAGATACTTCTTCCCTTGGCAACCCATTGAGGTTTCCCCCATCGGTCTGTCACGTTTTCTGACACCACGAGGGCTTGATGTTTTGATCAGTGAATTTTGGATTGTTTGGATTCCGGCAGGTATTCTTATGATTTTAGGTAAAAGAATGTCTTCTAATCCCAATTAGCTTATAGTATAAGGCCATTTTTAAGGCGATTAAGGCTATTTTCAAATGACAGAAAGAAAAATCGAAAAAGCGATCTTC
>JAUILB010000033.1 GCA_030432815.1 Alphaproteobacteria bacterium
GTGCGCTATTCCACATCTGGTGGTGCAGGACTGCGCAATGTTCAGCCACTTTTTGCCGATCTTGCCAGTGGTGGTTTTGCGGTTGCCCACAACGGTAATATTACAAACGCGCTAACCTTAAAAAAACATCTTGTAAACAAGGGTGCTATCTTTCAATCCACATCGGATTCAGAAGTGGTTATTCATTTAATTGCAACAAGCACTTATATGAATTTACAAGACAAATTTATTGATGCCATGAGACGCATTGAAGGGGCATTTGCATTTGTTGCGCTTGCCGAAGACCGTATGATTGGCGCCCGTGATCCACTTGGTGTCAGACCACTTGTACTTGGCCAGTTAAAAGATGATGCATATATATTTGCGTCGGAAACCTGCGCACTTGATATCATTGGTGCAGACTTCATACGCGATGTGGAACCTGGTGAGGTAGTAACAATTACAGTTGATGGTATAAATAGCGTTAAACCTTTCCCCACCATGTCACCTAGACCATGTATTTTTGAACATGTCTATTTTTCCCGCCCGGATAGCCTGACAAATGGCACAAGCATTTATAAAGTACGCAAAAACATTGGCAGGGAACTTGCAAAAGAATGTAGGCTTAAAGCTGATCTGGTTGTACCGGTACCGGATAGTGGTGTACCGGCTGCCATTGGCTATGCGCAGGAGGCAGGTATCCCCTTTGAGCTTGGCATCATAAGGAACCATTATGTTGGCCGTACTTTCATTGAACCATCAGATACTATCCGGCATCTAGGTGTTAAATTAAAACACAACGCAAATCGCGGCGAACTTGATGGTAAAATTGTTGTGCTGGTGGATGACAGTATTGTTCGCGGGACTACGTCTGTCAAAATTGTTGATATGGTCCGCCAGGCCGGAGCAAAAGAAGTTCATATGTATATCGCCAGCCCGCCTACGACCGATCCATGCTTTTACGGTGTTGATACCCCTGACAAAGAACAACTTCTTGCATCAAAGATGACTGTGGAGGATATGGCCGAATATATCGGTGCGGATAGCCTTAAATTTATTTCTATGGACGGCCTTTACCGTGCAGTTGGTGAAAAGAAACGCATCAACAAATCACCTCAGTACTGTGATGCCTGTTTCAGCGGCGAATATCCCACAAACCTTACCGACAACGCCGCATCTGATGATGATAAACAATTCTCACTTTTAATGGACACTCGCTAATGATGTTTAAAGATTATGTTGCCGTTGTAACAGGAGCATCGCGCGGTATTGGCTATGCAACAGCAAAGGCACTTGCTGCGGAAGGTGCACATATATTCGCGGTAGCACGCACTGTCGGATCTTTG
The DNA here is from genome assembly GCA_030432815.1 of Alphaproteobacteria bacterium. Lineage (GTDB taxonomy): Bacteria > Pseudomonadota > Alphaproteobacteria > Sphingomonadales > Emcibacteraceae > Pseudemcibacter. The sequence goes on from JAUILB010000033.1 coordinate 1,326, forward strand.
GAAGCTCTTGATGATGATATAAAATCCGTAGGCGGTGAAGCAACTTTGGTACCGCTTGATATTACGGATTACGATGCGCTGGACCGCCTTGGCGGTGTCATTGCCGAAAAATACGGTAAACTGGATATACTCATTGGAAATGCCGGTGTATTGGGTGACATTACCCCGGTTAGCCATATCAAACCAAAGACTTGGCAAAAACTGTTCGATGTAAATGTGACAGCAAACTACCGCCTAATCAGATCCCTTGATCCACTGCTACGCGCTGCAGAAAATGGTCGGGCGGTGTTTGTCAGTTCGTCAAAAGTTGTACGCGAACCACGTCATTTTTGGGGTGGCTATGCCGCAAGTAAAGCAGCACTTGAGTGTCTCGTAAAAACCTATGCTGCTGAAGTTGAAAAATCCAATCTACGTGTCAATATTTTAAATCCTGGTCCGATCAGAACAGCAATGCGCGCCGCAGCCGCACCGGGCGAAGATCCTGATACGCTTGATAAACCGGTTGATTTGATGCCACTTATGATGAAATTATGTTCCCCTGAATTTGATCATAACGGGATCATTGCAGATTTCAGAATGTATAAAGAAGATCCTGAAAATTTCTTTTTTTAATCAACGAGAAATTTACCGGCCAACTCCCTGAATTTTTCAGGCATGGGCATTGATTTTCGTTTTTCAAGATCAAATACAACCGCTTTTTCTTCACATGTTGCAACTAGGCTATCATCATTTTGGTTAAACATATGATGTATTGCGGTAAATGATGAATTTCCAAGTTTTTTAAAACCACTTTTAATATAGTATCTATCCCCTTCACGGATTTCGGCAATAAACTTCATATTAAGTTCAATATCCGTGAAACCGGTTTTTTGATCAGGAATAAGACCGCATGATTCTGCCAGAACATAACTGGCATCATCAAATGCTGCCGTATAATAACGCGTCGTAAAGTGCCCCATCCGATCACATAATTCGGCACTTACAATTCCTTTGCCGGATTTTATCATATTTGGATTATTCACCTAGCTCGCCTGTAAAATTAAAAGCGGCAAATTTATTACCGTCCGGATCGCGGAAATAACCAATATAGAAGTTTGGTGTGCGCTCCCCAGGTGCACCTTCATCGGTACCGCCATTTTCCAATGCACAATTATAGACTTCATCCACCTGTTCCGGTGACATGGCATTGAAAGCCGTCATAACACCATTTCCGACAGATGCTACATTTCCATCGTAAGGACGACAAATGGAAAATGCCGGTTGATCCGGTGTAACACTCCAGACAATAAAGGTTTCTTCATCCATAACCCTTTTGGCTCCAAGTATGCTGAGTACCTTATCAAAGAATTCCGCTGATCTTTTTAAATCCTTGGAACCCACCATAGTATATCCAATCATTATTACCTCCCTGTTTATAAATGATCGTCAGCCGCATAATGATAAGCAGCCAGTTTATTTCCGTCCGGATCCCGGAAATATCCGATATAATATCCCCCATCCCGCATACCGGGTGTGCCTTCGTCGGTAGCGCCATTTTCTATGGCCGTGTTATAAACTTTATGAACTTCTTCTTCAGTTGCAACCGGAAATGCGATCATTGACCCATTACCAATGGTTGCATCGTTCCCATCGTAAGGTAAACAGATCGAAAAAGAAGGTTTATCGGCACCAGCATTCCAGAGAATGAATTTTTCATACTCCATTTTACGAGTGGCCCCCATTTTTCCAAGAACAGCATCATAAAATCTGGCGGCGCGCTCCATATCCCTGACACCGACCATGGTATAGCCAATCATCATTGGTTTTATTCACCTGGCATATGAAAAATAGAAAATTTGTTCCCGTCCGGATCACGAAAATATGCCATATAATATTTATCACCCCGTGGGCCAGGCTCACCTTCACAACTGCCACCATTACTTTGGGCAATTTCGTACATTTCATGAACCTGTTCTTTTGTATCAGCACCAATTGAAATCATTGAGCCGTTCCCAACTGTTGCTTCGTTTCCGTCATATGGCAGACATACTGCAAAAAATGGTTTATCCGCTTCTGTTGCCCACATTATGGATGTATTACCTTCCATAATGCGATGCGCACCAACTGCGCCCAGAACTTTATCAAAAAAATCGCCTGCCCTTTTTAGATCTTTCGTGCCCACCATTGCATAACTAATCATTTTTTACTCCCTTAATTTTATTTATTTTTAGTTTAATCTTTTTTGTAGGGGTTATCACCTTTTCGAAGCAACATTCGAATTGGAATACCCGGCATATCGAAATCCCACCTTAACTCATTTAGAAGATATCGTGAATAGCTATCTGCCAGATCCGTCGGACGATTACAAAATATGGCAAATGTTGGGGGTCTTGTTTTAACCTGCGTCATATATCGAAGTTTGGTTCTACGTCCTTTTACAGAGGGTGGTGGATGATAAGCCAACGTCTGCGCAAGCCACTTATTTAGTTTTGCTGTACTTATACGCCTGTTCCAAAGCTTATATGTATTAAATATCTGCGCCATTAGTTTATCAATGCCACGCCCGGTTAGTGCTGAAACCGGAATAATCGGTATCCCCTTAATCTGCGGCAAAGAATGTTCAAGCTTGTGTGCGATATCCTTCATCACTTCCTGGCGATTTTCAAGTAAATCATATTTGTTAAGGCCGATTACAAGTGCCCGTCCTTCCTGCACAACAAGGCTCGCGATTGTAAGGTCCTGTTTATCAAACGGCTGTGTTGCATCAATTAGCAACACAACTACTTCCGCAAAATTAAGAGCGCGGATTGTATCGGCAACAGAAAGTTTCTCCAGTTTTTTCTGTACCTTTGATTTGCGCCGCATGCCGGCGGTATCAAATATTCTTAGTTCCCTACCTTCATAGGTATAATTCACACCAATTGAATCTCTTGTGATACCGGCTTCCGGTCCGGTTAACATCCGATCTTCACCCAGAAGTTTATTAATCAATGTCGATTTTCCAACATTGGGCCGGCCAACAATTGCCATTTGCATCGGCAGCCCATCATCCTGCTCGCTTAAAAGTTCTTCTTCCTCGCTGACTTCTCCGTCGATGCTAACTGATTTTACACTTACTTCTTCTTCCTTATCGACGAGAGGGTCAATACCAAGTAATCGCAACTTTTCTTCAAAAGCATCGCTAAGATCAGCCAGTCCTTCCCCGTGTTCAGCTGAAAGCGGAACCGGATCACCAAGACCAAGTGTATAGGCCTCATATGCACCCGCCTCACCCGCTTTTCCCTCAGACTTATTGGCAATTAAAATTGTAGGCTTTTTACCGCGCCTTAAAATATCAGCAAAGTGCTTATCAAGTGGTGTGACACCTGCTCTGGCATCAATCATGAAAAGTGAAAAATCAGCTTCATCAATGGCTATTTCTGTTTGCTTGCGCATTCTAGCTGACAGGCTGTCCCCCTTGCCTTCTTCAAGTCCTGCGGTATCGACAATGCGGAATTTATACTCTCCTAACCTGCCAATAGCATCACGGCGATCCCTTGTCACACCCGGCGTATCATCCACAAGCGCAAGTCGTTTACCCACAAGCCTATTGAATAAAGTAGATTTACCAACATTGGGTCGCCCTATAATAGCAACGCTGAAAGTCATGATATATTAACCCGTTAAAGTAAAATTTGCCATTTAGCGCATGGCGATAATTTCACCATCTTCGACCAGAAAATAAAGAGTGCCGTTAGAAATAACTGGTCCCATCGTGGAATCATCCGGTAATCTCATTCCACCAGTAACCTGACCTGTATAAGGTGATAACGTAACCGCATATCCGTGTGAAGACGTGACAATTACACGGTCACTGGCCACAACAGGACCGCTCCAGCTCACAGGCTCCTTACGTATGTCCGGATCCGCAAATCGCTCTAACTGAGTAATCCATCTAATCCGTCCATCGCGGCGTGTAACGCAAACAACTTCAGAGTTGGTGGTTACGACAAAAATGAAGTCACCAGCTACCCAGGGAGTATGCTCGGAGCCAATATTTTGTTCCCACGTTCGAACACCACTATTAATATTAACAGCAACCATGCGCCCACTGTGGCTAACCAGATAAACATTGCCATCATAAACGACCGGGTGTCCATCTATATCGCGAAGACTTGCCATTGCGGTTAACTGCCCTTGTCGACTTAACGTATCCGTCCACAGCACACGGCCATTTTCAACACGCATAGCATACACTTCGCCGGATGAGTAACTTACAATAACCGTATTCCCAATCACAGCCGGACTGGCATTCCCGGCAAGGCCGGCATTTTCGGCGATGCCTACTTCGTCCCAGAGTATATCACCGGTGGTTGCATCCAATGCAAAGATATGATTATCGTGGGTGACACCAAACACTCGGCCATCTGCATAAGTTGGCGCCCCACGCATTGGAACGCCAATTTCCTCAACCCAAATCTCGCTACCATCATTTAAATTAAGAGAGCCAAAATGACCATACCCGGTAAGGAAATACAATGCGCTGTCGCCAACAGTTACACCACCACCATAGCCAAGTTTTTTGGTTTCTCCCTCCATATCATATTTGCGGCTCCAGAGCTCGCGACCGGTATCCGCATCAAGAGCAGAAATCTGTGAACTTGCATCCATGACATATAGAACGCCATCCTTGATGACAGGTTCCGAAACAAGTGCACGACGACCGGTTGATCCTGCACCTATATCCCGCCGCCAAAGCCGTTCCGGGTTATCGGAAATTTCAAGATGATGCAATATATGCTGCATATTTCCGCCAGCTTGTGCCCAGTTATCGTTTCGATATGGTTTGGGAAGTGTAACCTGAAGTGTGTTCAATTGTGGGTCAGCCACCAATGTTTGCTCAAAGGTGAGTACTGATATACGGTCGCCTTCAATAGTATCCCGGTTAGTAGGGTCTGCTGTGCTGCAGGATGATAGTACAAATAATGCAATCAGCATACAGAATACTGTTACAAGCTTACTAGTCATCATTGATTTTACCTGATCGCAAAACTTCATTATTTAGTCACCTATTCATCAATAACGCTTAAATATTGCTCAGCGCGATTTTTAATTGAACCAGGGACTTCTTCTCCAAGAAGCAATTCCTCAAGCCGTGCTTTTGCAGCATCAGTATCGCCCGCCTTCAGTTCCGCCAAGGCTACAATTTCTGCAGCAATGTATTTGAAGGTGGTCTCACCATTTAAAATCAACGATAGTCTACCGCGCACTTCATCAACGGATGCACTGTCTACTTCCAGAATTGCTGCCTGAACATTGGCTATATCCTTGTAAAGTGTCGGAACTGTGGCTGTTGCTATGAATTCATCCAATATTTTAACCGCGCCAAGCTTATCTTCTGCTGCTAGTGCGAGTTCTGCTTTCCTGAAAGTGGCCAATATTTCATAACCATCTACGTCCGATGCTATAATCTGGTCAAGTGCAGATGTAGCATCAGCACCATCTTCCAGAAGCGCCTGCGCATAAGCATCGGCCTGCTCATTATATTTGCCTTCGACAACATAATTATATATTCCGCGTCCGGCTACGATAATTACGATACCGATTGCAATACCAATGACCAACTTACCGTATTTGTTCCATAATTCTGTTAATTGCTTCTGGCGAAGATCTTCATCTACTTCGCGGATAAACGCATCGGACACGGACTACTCCTAGGATTCTTTATAATTATCAAAATATAGGCGACAAAATACCCGACCAAGCGTACAAAGGCAATCAGGCATTTGTCCAAATATCTATTATTTTATGTATTTTAATAAATTGTACCATTTTTAAGCGTTATTAACGACTGACAAGCGTTTACCCGCTGAAATATATGCAGCTGCTACCTTTTCAGGTGTTATATCCAGGTTTTCAAGTAGATATGAAAATCGTTCCTTGATGTTTCTATCATTTTCAGCAGGACTGGCATTTCTTTTACCTATAGTTTTCGCTTTTTTATCAAGCCCCAATTTTCGCAAGAAATAATCAGCACCATCCTGTGACACTATATCTTCAAGATCCGCTTCGACAAAATTTATTTTTTCACCAAAAAGCTGCTTGTAATAAGCCTGACGACATTCTATTTCGTAAACATACCAAACTATTTTACCAAAATACCCAAACTGCATAAATGATTGAGGGTTTAATATCAGATTTTTATAGGTATGGCTTAAATTCCACTGCCAATCAGAAACAATATTTTGCAATCCGCCACGACGATAGTAACTGGTACATTGATTTACTTTATTTTTTCTTCTTAAAACTATGACAATTGTTTCACTAACATGTTTCCACTCAACAAGGGCTTCTATAAGGCCGCATTTAGCTAGGGTATGATTACTTTCGGCATATGTATCAAATTTTTCTACCGACCTAAACTTTCTTTTCCAAAACTTTTTTACGACATTGTCAAAACCACGCTCATTAAATGATCTCATGGTTTTTATATCGGGCATCCTGACACCGAAATCATCAATTTCAAGTGGTTCGTGAATAGATGGAATATTGAGGTTCAAACCCAAAAATTCAGCAAGCCAACCTGTTCCTGTTCTACCGGCTGTTAACGTGAAATAATACTTTGCCATGCTTCCTCTTAGGAGTTTTCCCTGTGACAATATATACTTACCTTATTATATATAAATTGTCTATTTCCTGCTGACTAAACCCATTGGATAAAAAGAACTTCAGTGAATCTCTTGAAGTAGCGTCTCTAATATTACCTTTAGCATTAAGGCTCTTAAAGACCTTAAGAAAGTCATCGGGCAACTGTGACACAGTACGAATTTCTTCATTAATATTTTCATAGGCAAGTATGCGGTCACACGCAAAGGGTCCTTTATCTGGGGCAATTAAATAATTTTCACGAATATTTAGGTAATTGTTCACTACCCATTTGCGAAACGGAACACGATAAGCTGGAATAACATTCTGCATTCGAAAAAAATATTGGGATATGAGAAAATCAAGAGGGTCACGATATATGGATATCTTTAAATATCTGTCCAAAATATCTCTGTCTACTTGGCCAAATATTTTTTGTGTTGGATCGTGATTGCTGAAATTCCCTTTGATTTTATAGTTTATATGACTTTTATCAGAAGAACCACACCTATCCCTTTCAATGAAATTCTGAGCATGCCGGTATCCTAGGCGTATTCGTTCCTTTTCATCATCAGGAGAAATTGGGGTGATTATACAATCAGGTCCACAAAATTTGGATAAGGCAATTTCAAATGATGTGCCGCCAACTTTTTTTGTTTTAACAAATATTATCTTGAGTGTATGGGAAATGATCAAGTTGATATCCCTTTTAATAAGTTATTATTCCCACTCAATTGTGCCGGGCGGTTTGGAAGTAATATCATAAACAACTCTGTTAATGCCACGCACTTCATTAATAATACGGGTTGAAACATGTCCCAGAAATTCATGACTATAGTGATAATAATCAGCTGTCATTCCGTCTGTCGACGTGACTGCACGCAAAGCACAAACATATTCGTAAGTCCGCGCATCACCCATTACACCTACTGTACGAACAGGAAGTAAAACAGTAAACGCCTGCCATATTTCGTTATAAAGACCCGCTTTTTTAATTTCTTCCAGATAAATCACATCCGCTTTTCGTAAAATATCGCATTTTTCCTTTGTAACAGCACCTGGAATACGAATAGCAAGTCCTGGACCTGGGAATGGATGACGTTCTATAAAGGCTTCAGGAAGACCAAGTTCACGGCCGAGTGCGCGCACTTCATCCTTGAAAAGTTCACGAAGTGGCTCTACCAAATCCATATTCATCCGTTCCGGAAGGCCACCAACGTTATGATGGGATTTAATGGTAACACTTGGCCCACCGGTGAATGATACACTTTCGATTACATCCGGATAAAGTGTCCCTTGTGCCAGAAAATCAGCACCACCAATTTTTTTGGCCTCTTCTTCAAAAACGTCAATAAAAAGCCCGCCAATGATTTTGCGTTTCTTTTCAGGATCATCAACTCCTTCAAGCTTACCCAGGAACATTTTTTCCGCATCCACATGGATCAGGTTAATATGATAATGTTCCCGAAACAATGTTACGACCTGATCGGCTTCGTTTGCACGCATTAATCCGTGATCAACAAATACACAGGTAAGCTGGTCACCAATTGCTTCATGCAGTAAAACGGCAACGACAGAACTGTCCACACCACCGGAAAGACCGCAGATTACCTTGCCATCGCCGACTTGCGCGCGGATTTTTTCTATTTCTGTTTCCCGGAAACTGGCCATTGTCCAGTCACCTTTACAGCCACATATTTTTTTGACAAAATTTTCCAGAAGCTTTGCCCCATCAAGTGTATGAACCACTTCCGGATGGAATTGTACGCCGTAAAATTTCTTATCTTCGTTGGCTATCGCAGCATATGGGGCATTACCGCTGGCGGCGATTACTTCAAATCCGTCCGGTATTGCATCTACCCGATCACCGTGGCTCATCCAAACTTGATGGCTCGTACCCACGTCCCAGAACCCTGCGAAAAGCGGGCTGCCTTTTTTAATGTCAATAAAAGCGCGGCCAAATTCCCGTTCATCGGACGGTTCAACTTTCCCACCAAGCTGTTCGCACATGGTCTGTTCCCCGTAACAAATGCCAAGAACAGGAACATTCATGGAAAAAACAATATCCGGTGCACGTGGTGTTTCAATGTCGTAAACAGAATTTGGGCCACCGGACAGGATAACTCCCTTTGGGTCAAATGTTTTTAACGCATTTTCTGAATTATTAAACGGAACAATTTCACAGTAAACACCACTTTCGCGGACGCGACGGGCAATAAGTTGTGTTACCTGTGAGCCAAAATCAATAATTAAAATACGGTCGGTCATATGTCTGTTTCATCTCTATTCTGGGGTTGATGACGTTATAGCCTTTTTCTCTAAAATTGCTACAAAAAAACCGTCGGTTCCACGGCTAAAAGGACTTAACTGAAGTGTTCCTTCCAGCTTTTCTATGCCATGTTTTCTTATAGGGATTATTATTGCGTCAGAGTGTGTTTTAAGGAATTCTGAAACCTGTCCCTCGTTCTCACGTTCAAGCACAGAACAGGTCATATAAGCAAGACGACCTCCCGGTTTTAACGCATTCCATCCTTCCTCAAGCAAAGATTTTTGTAGTGCGATATAGGCTTTCAGTTTGTCGTCATTAAGCCGCCAACGATTTTCGGGATTCCTTCGCCAGGTGCCAGTCCCGCTACAGGGAACATCAAGGATCACACGATCCATTTTCCCTTCAAATTCACTGAGTTTTGCGGCACGGTTTTTATCCGTTAAAACAAAGGATTGAAAAATATGATACCGCGACCTTTTGGCACGCTTTTTAAATTCATTAAGCCGGCTTTCAACCACATCAAAGGCATATATCTGGCCTTTATTTTTCATATATCCCGCAGCAGCAAGTGCTTTTCCACCTGCACCTGCACAAAGATCCATGACTTGTTGTCCTGGTTTTAATTCCACAAATTTAACCGCAAGTTGCGCTGCTTCGTCCTGAATTTCTACCAATCCATTTCTGTAAATTGGCCAATCACGAATTTGCTGCTGCTCATCAATTATAATTGCGCTATTTGCGTGAATACCTTTTTTATAGGATATTGATATCTGATCCAGATAACTGAAAATTTTCTTGGCATCCCTTACTATACGAAGTGTTAAAGGGGCACGTTCATTAAGTGCATTCATCTCCTGCATAAATTTATCACCAAAGCGGTCCTTAAGATCATTTTCTAACCATTTGGGATAATTTAAACGGTGATGTTCGTCTGTTTCCGGATTGATTTTCGCTATAAAGTTTATTTCCTCATCATTTAAGCTTTCAGGTGCATGCTTTTCGCCCGTAAAATATTGAGCCGGATCATCACCATCAAACACAAGTTCCGCTATGACCATCCTGCGGGCATCCCCGTCCGTAATATCACTTAAAAATCCCCACTTTCGTATGATTGAGTAAAGTAATGTTGTCACAACACGCCTATCTTTTGACCCGGCATAACGTCGGGAAGAAAAATATTGACGTATCAGAACATCAGCAGATGCTCCATCAGTATCAAGAGAATGCGAAACCACCGCCGTAAGTTCAATTACAGCATTTATTCTGGCGTTTGGTAACATGTCCGTCTCCTAATTCGACGGATAATTTGGAGATTCCCGCGTGATCGTCACATCATGTACGTGGCTTTCACGAAGGCCGGCACCTGATATTTTGACAAATTCAGCATTTTTATGGAATTCTTGGATTGATTGACTGCCAGTATAACCCATAGCAGCTTTAAGCCCGCCAACAAGTTGATGTATCATATTTTCAGTTGGTCCTTTATAGGGCACCTGCCCTTCAATGCCTTCAGGTACCAGTTTAAGACTATCCGATACATCTTCCTGAAAATAGCGATCAGCAGATCCACGTGACATGGCACCAAGCGATCCCATACCACGATACGCTTTATATGACCTTCCATGATGTAGGAATACTTCGCCCGGCGCGTCTTCTGTACCGGCAAGAAGCGATCCCACCATACAGGCACTGGCACCTGCTGCTATTGCCTTGGCAATGTCACCCGATGTTTTAAGACCACCATCAGCAATAATGCTGACACCTGCTTTGTCGGCAACTTCAACCGCATCAAGGATAGCCGTAAGCTGCGGAACACCAACACCGGCAACAATTCGCGTTGTGCAGATTGATCCTGGCCCAATTCCAACTTTTACCACATCTGCACCGGCATCAATCAGGGCTCTTGTACCATCACCTGTCGCAACATTCCCCCCCGAAAGTTGTACATTCGGGTACGCTTTTTTAATTCTTGTAATTTGATCCAGCACACCACGCGAATGCCCGTGTGCCGTATCAACTACAAGAAAATCAACACCGGCATCAATAAGCGCTTCTGCGCGTTCAAAACCATCCGGACCCACAGAAGTAGCTGCACCCGTACGAAGGCGCCCATTTTCATCTTTGCAGGCATTGGGGTTTAACGTGGCCTTTTCAATATCCTTTACCGTTACCAACCCAATACATTTATAATCATCATCAACAATTAGTACTTTCTCAATGCGGTTCAGATGAAGCAGATGCTTTGCTTCTTCCGTTGTGACATTAGCTTTTGCAGTCACCAGATTTTTTGATGTCATAAGCTCGCTAACCGGTTGCATCATATTTGTTGCAAAGCGAACATCGCGGTTGGTAAGAATTCCGGCGAGTTTCCCTGATCCCCGCTCAACAACAGGAATACCTGAAATTTTAGCTTTGCTCATCAGTTCAAAGGCTTCGTTAAGGGTTTGATCCGGATGAATGGTTAGCGGATCAACAACCATTCCGCTTTCAAATTTTTTAACGCGGTGAACTTCGGTTGCCTGTTCCTGAATGGATAGATTTTTATGGATGATACCAAGACCACCAGCTTGTGCCATGGCAATAGCCATATTCGCTTCCGTAACCGTATCCATCGCCGCAGATACAAGCGGTATATTAAGCGTGATTGTTTTAGTGAGGGCGGAACTGGACTTTACTTGGCGCGGGAGTATTTCAGAGGCTTTAGGGACCAACAGAACGTCATCAAACGTCAGGGCTTCGCGAATATTCATAATATTTCCTATCCAACAAAGAAAAGTCAAATAACAAGATTCGCACAAAAGGTCAAAGAATAAAGCGCATTAAAAAAAATTATATTGGATTGATCATAGCGCGATAACGTTCGGCTTCCCTTAAATTGACAGGTACACCAATCCCTTCTTCATATATGCGTACGAGTAACCGTTGCGCCCCCCGGTGCCCTGGAAGTGTTGGGATTGCATCCTCTTCAAAGGTTAGTTCTCTTCTTTGTTTTTGTTCCTGACCAATATAATTGGGCTCTGCTGAAGCCCGCGGTTGTGCTGCTCTCTTTAGCCATTTTATGGCTGTATCATAATTTTCAGCTTCAAACGCAGCAACACCAAGTTCATATTGAAAAGATGCATCTCCCTGCGCCGCCATACAATTGCGGTATTCATCGCGGTCATCCACTAATGTCCGGCAATCCGTCTGCATATAACTGCATGAAGTAAGACTGTATAAGCAGATTATGGAAAAAATATATTTCATGCTTTAATTTTTCCCTCTACAGCCTGCCAGATACGATCCGCCACATCTTCTATAGACCCTTTTGCGCTGACGACAACGCATCGATCAGGATTGTTTTTTGCAATATCAAGGAAACTTTCCTGTAATTTTTTATGAAATGCGTCGCCCATACGTTCATAACGGTCTTCTTTATCCATACTTTCCTGCTCACGCGCATTGGCACGGTCAAGTTCGTGACCATCCAGTATAATGGTAATATCTGGCCAAAAATCTCCGGTCGCAACTTTATGCATTTCAAGAAGTATTTGTAATTCAACACCCTGGCCGTAGCCCTGATAAGCAAGTGTTGAATCCGCATAGCGATCCGATAACACCCATTTTCCCGCCTCAAGTGCCGGTTTTATCGTTTTTGAAAGATGTTCTGCCCTTGCAGCATTATGAAGCAGGGCTTCTGTCATCGGTGACCATTTATCCGTGCTTCCCTTAACAAGAAGCGTACGGATTTCTTCCGCCCCGGGAGACCCGCCTGGTTCACGGGTAAGCACCACATCAATATTTTGATCCGTCAGTTTTTTTGCAAGAATTTTGACCTGGGTGGATTTACCAACCCCTTCACCACCTTCAAATGTGATGAATTTACCTTTAACCACCCGCTGAACCCATGAGCATATAGGTAAAGGCTGCCTTGATGCGGCTCATACCACCAAGCTCATCTACATCAGCACCTGCAACAAGGGGATATGTTTTGGTTTCCATACCATTTCCCGAAAGTTCCAAGGTTGCTATTGGCTGTCCGCGTTGGATAGGTGCAGAAATCGGGCCTTCATAAATTACTTTTGCCGTCATGTTGCGGCGCGCCTGATTATTCATGGAAATCGTTACATCCTGTTCTGCAACAAGCGGAACAGTCGGTTGATCACCAAGCCAGACATCGGCATTATCAATCACCTGCCCTGCTTTTAGCATGTCATAAATACCAAAATTCCTGAAACCGTAGTTCAGCAACCTTTGGGATTCACCCACACGGGCATTGTCACTACTCATGCCATTTACAACAAGAACAAGCCTGCGTCCGTCCTGCACAGCCGATGAAGCAAGACCATAACCACCATCTTCGGTATGTCCGGTTTTAAGTCCGTCTGCACCTTCCATGCGATAAAGCAGCCTGTTACGGTTTGGCTGATTTACACCTGCATAGCTAAATTGCCTTTCGGCAAACATTGTATAATATTCAGGAAATTCTGTTGCGAGTGCAAGGGAAAGCTTAGCAATATCCCGTGCCGACATATAATGACCATCTTCCGGCCAGCCGTTGGTATTCATAAAATGACTCTGACTCAGGCCAAGATTGGCCGCTTCATCATTCATCATATTAACAAACACGTCAACATCACCGGCAATAGCAAGGGCAATCTGCGCACAGGCATCATTGCCGCTCTGAACGATAATACCGCGTAAAAGGTCAGCGATGGTGACCGTATCACCGGCATTCACATACATTGTTGACCCTCTATCCTGTGTACTTGTATTGCGCCACTCTTGCCAGGTTGGAGTATTTTCCACATAATATTCATCATCAAGGCTGATGCTTCCCGCCTTTAACTGTTGAAAAGCGATATAAACTGTCATCAATTTGCTCATGGATGACGGTGTCATTTGCTCATCTGCATTTTTTTCAAAAAGCACATCACCTGTCGTG
>JAUILB010000364.1 GCA_030432815.1 Alphaproteobacteria bacterium
CTTGCGACAATCCGCAATGGCTTGGAAAGCACGAAAAAACTGACAATCAATGGAATATAAGAACATAGTTTTTTATGGTTTCAAGAAGGGGATGTGTATATGTATCTGGAAAAAATTGGTGAAAGCCTGAAGCAATTAATCAATGACGTTCGTGAATTACGAGTAAGTGGCGATCTGGCTGATATTTTATCCTGTCTTCAGAAAATGGCAGCAAACCCGGATGATATAATAAAGGCATTACCGGAATTTGATGATGATGAAGTCCTGCTTTATGTGGATGATGATATTACTGTCTACAGGATTGCAACAACCACAGGGATCAAATACCCACCTCATGAACATGGGATGATCGCCATTTCCGCTATTTACAAGGGCACGGAAACACATGTTTTTTATGATCGTGACGGGGAAAATGTTGTAGAACGTAGCAAGGTAAGGTTTTGTTCACCTGCTATCGTCGATATGGAACCGTCAGCTGTGCATGCAATCTGTAATGAAGATGACGAACCGAATGAAAGCCTGCACTTTTATTTTGGCGATCTGGAAACACAGAGACGAACGCTATGGGATCAGAATGGCAAAAACCCCCAACAATATATTCATGAAGATTATCTAAGTTTTTCAAGGCCTTTTGATTAAATCCTAAATAATTAGTATTTAGTTGTTGACTCTTAAATTTAAATCCTAAATAATTAGTAATTAAATTTAAGGATTATTTTATGGCAAGACCACCATCATCAACATTAACAGACGCCGAAAGCCGCATTATGGAAGTATTGTGGAAAAAAGGCGAAGCAACGGTGCAGCAGGTTGTTGATATATTATCAGCCGAAAAAAACCATGCCTATACAACGATCCAGACCTTTCTGGGGATATTAAAAGACAAGGGCTTTGTCGATACGCGTAAAGAAGGACGGGCGTTTCTTTATCGGCCGCTGTTAAGTCGTAGTGACGCCAGAACGCTTGCGCTAAAACATCTGATTGGCAGTGCATTTGGCGGTTCCACATCCGCACTGGCACAGCATCTTTTAAAAGACAGTGATATTGATGAGGATGAAATTTCAATCCTTGAACAGGCAATAGAATCAGCAATACAGGCAAAGGAAAATGATAATGGATAATCTGGGAACATTACTTGCGCATAATGTGTGGCAAAGTATTATTATTTTTGTGGTTGTATTTGCGATTTTGAAACTTATCAAAAACACAAGTGCGGAGGAAAAATCATGGAGCTGGAGTGTGACGTTATTCGCGCTTGCTTTGTTGCCGCTTGCTGCGTTCCTGCCCGGAAAAGGAATTGATTTTGATAAAGCCGGGGATAGAGCCGTTTTTGAGGTGGTTGATACACCAATATTTAAAGAAATAGAGCAAAACCAAACAACACCGATAAAAACCAAACCGAAACTTAAGAAAATAATGCAATCTGAATTCAGCCTTCCGGTTATAAAGAAAGATGACGTTCTTAATGCATTTCTTGTTCTTTGGTTTATTGGAACAGTAATTGTGCTTCTGCGTCTCTCATATGCGGCTTTTAACGCGTTCAGGTTGCGTCAGGATGCATACCCGTTTGCGGGCCTCGATGATGACAATTGGCCCCAATCAATTGAGATAGCAGTTTGCGACAGAATTAATGGCCCGATCGTTATTGGTCTTTTTAAACCGCTTATCCTTATACCCCGTAGATTTGCTCAGGACATGGCAGCCGATGAACTTAAACCGCTGCTCTACCATGAACTGGCACACGTAAAACGCCATGATAACCTGTTTCATTTTATTGAGCGGATTATTATTGCCTTATATTGGTGGAACCCCATCATGCATTATATTGCATCACGTATTGCTGAAGAACGCGAACTTGCCTGTGATGACCGTGCGGCAAATAGTTGCGGTGATAGTCTTGTTTATGCCAAATCGCTTCTTAAGGGTGCCCGTAACCTGATAGGGGATAATCAACCCATACTTGGGCTTGCGGTTTTAAGACGAGAAAGCGTGCTGAGCAAACGTATCAACCGGCTTACCGTTCGTTCAGCTTTGGATGGCTTAAACATGAAACGCCTGATTAAAAATTTGTCTGCGCTTTTTGCAGCAATATTTATTCTTTGCCTTATGACACCAAGAATAGCCGTAGGGCAGGTAGATGCGGACAAGAAGGATTTGAATTCTGTCGAAATGATTAAGGACGGTCAATTCCTTGAAGTTGAATGGAAAGGAAATATCGATATTGATGATCAGGATTCCGAAATTACCGCGTTAAGCGAAGATGGATATTTTTCATTGGTCACGGAAGAAAATGGTGAACGAAAAGAAATTATTGTTAGCAATAAAGGTGAAGAAGTCGAAAGCAACTTTCTTAAAAATGGATCAGAACGTGAAATGACAACAGAAGATAAGGCATGGCAGCGTTATGCGCTTGTGGACATGCTTCGTCTTTCCGGTATTAATGCCGAAAAACGGGTTGATCGTAT
This sequence comes from Alphaproteobacteria bacterium, assembly GCA_030432815.1. Lineage (GTDB taxonomy): Bacteria > Pseudomonadota > Alphaproteobacteria > Sphingomonadales > Emcibacteraceae > Pseudemcibacter. The sequence goes on from JAUILB010000364.1 coordinate 2,466, forward strand.
CTATAAGGAAGGCGGTACCGAAAAGGTTATCGAAGAAATTTCCATGATGCATAGTGATTATTCAATGCGTCTTTATACAGAAGCCCTTGTAGAAATTTATGATCTTGAACAGGACGAAATTCAACGTTTGATTATGATTATTGCTGATATGGACAGTAATTATGAAAAAGGACTGGCACTTAGATCCATTGCGGATGAACAGGATCTTGATGATGGGAATGCCGAGCTTCTGGCAAGCTTTACCCCGGATGATGAAGATTTTTATGTCCCGGTTGATTTTGAGCC
>JAUILB010000365.1 GCA_030432815.1 Alphaproteobacteria bacterium
TCCCGTTTATCTGATTCTATTCTCGCTTTTTATTATACCTATAGTGGTTGCAGGATCACAGATACTGAATAGTTCTGATGTGAATACCGATTTTTACGTTCTCTTTTTACCTATCTCACAGAACCAGGGCTGGTTAAGTGTCGTTTCTTTTATTGGTGGATTATCCGCAGCGACTGCGATGGTGATTGTTGCGACAGTTACACTCAGTACTATGGTGAGTAATGACCTGATTTTACCAAATCTGATCAGGTTTTCCCGACGAAATATAAAAATTGGTAATGATCTTGATAAGTGGATTTTAATAATAAGAAGATTATCAATTACGTTACTGCTGTTGGGGGCGTTTGCTTTTTACAGAATAATTGATACGACGCAAACGCTCGCTTCCTTCGGACTGGTATCATTTTCAGCGGTTATTCAGTTCGCGCCGGCAATTATACTGGGAATGTACTGGAAAAAATCAAATAAAAAAGGGGCTTTAGCTGGTTTAATTCTCGGCACCAGTTGCTGGCTTTATTTTATTTGGCCAGCGATAAATGGAGGATCACCACTATCTCCGGGACGGATTCTGACCGAGCAATCAATGCTTACTGAAGCTGTACTCTTTTCCATGCTCGCAAATATTCTGGCGATTATTATTGTTTCAATTAATACATCGCAGACCTTAACGGAGAAAATACAGTCCTTCATCTATGTTGAACAAAAACCGCATTCCAATACCGAAAGCAGCAATACAATCCCTAAGCATGAAATTCGTGTGCGGGATTTAAAATCAACCGCGGGGGTAGTGATTGGTAAAAAGCGTGCAAATGCATTATTTGAGAATTACCTGCCGCGCATTAATGATGAAAATCAAATCGCTGATCAAAAACTAATAGAATTCACAGAGAATGCTTTATCAGGCGTTATTGGTGCGCCTTCCGCACGAAAACTTCTCAGGTCTGTATTAAGTGATAAGGGGCTGGAATTCGATAGTATTTTTAGTCTGTTAAGTACGACTTCCTTGGCTTTGAAATTTAATAGGAACTTGCTTGATGTGACTATGGATAATATCACTCAGGGCATTAATGTGATCGACAATGATAACAAGTTGGTAGGATGGAATAAAAGCTATGTAAGACTGATGGATTATCCGGAAAAATTATTAAAGATCGGCATGCCGATTGAGGAATTGGTCAGGTTTAATCTGGAAAGAGGGGCGTTTGTCGATACCGATACTGAAACTTATGTAAAAAATCACTTAAAACATCTAAATAGTGGGCTAAGCTTTCAGTTTGAGCGCGTTGGTAAAGATGGGCGTGTGATTGAAATCAAGGGGCACCCATTGCCGGACGGGGGCTGTGTTACGACATATACCGATATTTCAAGTTATAAAAAAATTGAAGAAGAATTGAGGTATAAAGAGCAGCAAATAGCACTTTATACAGATAATGTGCCAGCAGCATTGGCATATATTGATATTAATCAGATCGTTAAATTTTGTAACAAGTTTTTTGCTGAGGCCTATAATCAAACTACTGAAGAAATAATCGGGAAACATATTGAAGATGTTATGCCGAAAGGTGCCATAGAACAGAATAAAGTATACCTTAATGGCGCCTTTAAAGGGGAAAAGCAGCAATTTGAGTCTTCTATTTTCAAGGATCAGACAGAATATTATAATAATTCGTTTATTCCAGATTTATCTGCTGGCGGAGAAATAAGAGGTATATATTTTGTATCGCATGATATTACTCACCTTAGAAATGCGGAACAAGCGCTTAAAGAAATAAATGTGACGTTGGAAAACAGGGTTTTATCCAGAACTGAAGAGCTTAACAACACTGTTTTAGCACTTGAGCAAGCGAAAGCTATTGCAGAAAAGGCGGATCGAAGCAAGTCACGCTTTATGGCCGCGGCCAGTCATGACCTGATGCAGCCATTTAATGCGGCAAGATTATTTTGCCAGATATTAAATTCTGATACCAAAACAATGACAGAAAATCAGGTAGAACTGGTACATAAAACGGATCAAAGTTTAAAGGTAGCGGGTAATATTATCCAATCCCTGGTTGAATTTATCAAGCTCGACAGTGGTAACGTAAAGCCATACAAAAAGTCATTTCTTTTACAGGAATTATTTGATTCCCTTGAAGACCAATTTTCAGAATTTGTGCATAAAAAATCTCTGAAATTCAGAGTTCGTCCCAGTCAACATGTTGTCTATAGCGATCCGAAACTATTATACAGAATTCTTCAAAATTTGGTAAGCAACGCTCTGCGCTATACACATACCGGGGGCATTTTGATTGCAAGCAGAGTTAGGGGGGATAAAATTCTTATTTCAGTATGGGACACAGGTGTTGGTATTGAAAAGGGGCTTGAGCAATATATTTTTGAAGAATTCAAAAGGTTTCAAAGCTCTGAAATTAATGGTGAAGACACGGGCCTTGGACTGGGGCTATCGATAAGTCAAAGAACAGCGGAGAAGTTGGGACATTCTATTTTTCTTAGATCAGAAGTGGGCAGAGGCAGTGTTTTTAATATACTGGTTGATAAATCAACAAAAATTAGAAAACAAAAAAGAGTGACTGAGAATAAGGATAATCTGGAGCCAATAAATCTTAAAAATATGAATGTGTTGTGTGTTGACAATAATCTGCAAACATTGGATGCCATGGCAGAGCTCATGATAAGCTGGAATTATAATGTGAAAACATTAAGCAGTATTTCTGAAATGAACAAAGGGTTAAGTAACGGGTTTAA
>JAUILB010000366.1 GCA_030432815.1 Alphaproteobacteria bacterium
GATGCGCGCGTCAGCCTTTGATAGCAGGGTGCCCAGCTTTTGAATAAGCTTCCACTGTTCAGAAACCATATCGCTCAAATCAGCGATTTGTTGGTCCTGATGGGCCATTTTAACTTCAAGCTCAGTTAGTCTGTCATCCACTTTGGGCCTCACAACGATTCTTCGTGAGGTCATATAACATGATGTATGATTTTAAGCCACACAAATACTAAGAAAAAGCACCGAACTAGGTTCGGTGCCTATGTAGAATGGCGAGCCAACAGTTATCGAGGCAGATTGGAATACCCCATCAGAAATTCATCGACGGCTTGGGCGGCTTGACGACCTTCACGTATGGCCCAAACCACAAGTGACTGTCCGCGTCTCATATCGCCTGCAGCAAATATTTTCGGAAGACTTGTTTTATAGTTAGTGACCGCTGCTTTAACGTTTCCCCGATCATCAAGATCAACACCAAGCTGCTCCAAAAGACCCTCTTTTACAGGGTTGGTAAAGCCCATCGCCAGCAGAACAAGGTCAGCATCCATTTCATATTCACTGCCTTCAATTTTATTGAAGTTTTTATCCACTTCATGGCAACGGATCGCGGCAACATTACCGTTTTCATCGCCGACAAATTCAGTTGTCGCAATGCTGAATACACGGTCAGCACCTTCTTCCTGTGAAGTGGATGTTCTAAATACATGTGGCCAGTGTGGCCATGTTGTTCCCTTGTTTTCCCGCATGGGAGGGGCCGGCATGATCTCCAACTGTGTGACGGACACAGCGCGTTGACGGAATGATGTGCCGATGCAGTCGGAACCAGTGTCACCACCACCGATCACAACGACTTTTTTACCACTTGCAATGATGTCTTTTACATTGGGAAGCGGTTCGCCTGCATTACGGCGATTTTGCTGGGTAAGAAAGTCCATGGCAAAATGAATACCTTTCAGTTCCCGTCCCGGGATAGGAAGGTCACGGGGTTGTTCCGCTCCACCGGCAAGTACGACCGCGTCATAGTGGTCGGCAATTTTATGGGCTTGAATGTCCTTGCCTACTTCCATACTGGTCCAGAAGGTGACACCTTCACGTTCCATTTGTCGTACCCGACGCTCAATCAGCTCTTTTTCCATCTTAAAATCAGGGATACCGTAACGAAGCAATCCGCCCACACGGCGATTTTTTTCATATACAGATACTTTGTGACCTGCACGGGCAAGCTGTTGTGCACAGGCCATGCCTGCAGGACCGCTTCCAATCACAGCGACTTTTTTATCGGTTTTAATATCCGCAATAAACGGCTTGATCCATCCATTTTCCCAGCCTTTATCCACTATTGCACATTCAATGGTTTTGATCGTCACTGGCTGATCTTCAATATTGAGCGTGCAGGCAGCCTCGCAAGGGGCAGGGCATACCCGGCCAGTAAATTCCGGAAAATTATTGGTTGAATGAAGGTTGTCACATGCTTCCTGCCATTCTCTGTTCCAGACAAGATCATTCCAGTCCGGAATCATATTATTAACAGGGCATCCTGTATGGCAAAACGGAATACCGCAGTCCATGCAACGGCCCCCCTGTTTTGCAATCGCACCATCAGACAACGGATTGATAAATTCATTGTAATGACGCACACGGTCACCCGCCGGTGCATATGTACGGTCCTGACGCGGAAGTTCTAAAAACCCGGTTGGTTTACCCATTATTATTCTCCTTGTCCGGTATAGGCGGATAGTGACGTAGCTGCCGCCGCCATTTCTTCAAGCGCCCGCCTATATTCAACGGGCATCACTTTTACGAATTTTGGTAAATACCCATCAATATTCGCGAGAATCTCTTTCGCACGGCTACTGTTCGTATAGCGAACATGATTTTCAAGAAGCTGTTTCAGGCGAACCTTATCGTTTCCTGACATATTGCCACGCAATACATCCACCCGTCCATGTCCTTCAAGCTCACCGGATGCATGAATGAGTTTTGCCATTTCATCTTCTTCAGGTAGTGGTGCAAGTTCAACCATCGCCAGATTACAGCGTTTTTCAAATTCACCCTCTTCATCAAGTACATAGGCAATTCCGCCACTCATACCGGCTGCAAAATTCCGGCCTGTCTGGCCAATGACAACGACGCAGCCACCTGTCATATATTCACAGCCGTGGTCACCTACACCCTCGACAACGGCAATGGCACCACTGTTGCGTACGGCGAAGCGTTCCCCGGCTACACCACGGAAATAACATTCTCCAGATATGGCGCCAAATAATACTGTATTACCAACAATTATGCTCTCTTCCGGTATCACTTTGCTGTCTTGTGAAGGATAAACAATAAGCTTGCCGCCACTTAAGCCTTTACCAACATAATCGTTGGCTTCGCCTTCCAGCTCAAATGTTATGCCATTGGCAAGAAAAGCGCCGAAGCTTTGCCCTGCGGTACCGTTTAGTTTCACATGGATACTGTCATCGGTAAGCCCCTTATGCCCATAGCGTTTTGCAAGCTCACCAGACAGCATGGCGCCGGTTGATCGGTCATAATTATGTATGTTGGTACTAAGTTGCACGGGTTTCTGGTTCTCAAGTGCCTCTTTTGACTGTTCAATCAGACGCCGGTCAAGAATATCAGCAATGTCGTGCTTCTGTTTTTTTGAATTATAAATATCATCGCCTTTGGCTTCAGGAACACGATGAAAAATCCGGCTGAAATCAAGCCCATCACTCTTCCAGTGTGAAATTGCGCCATTTTTATCCA
>JAUILB010000034.1 GCA_030432815.1 Alphaproteobacteria bacterium
TCTCCCTTACGACTTTGCTATACCTGCGGCTTATTTGCATTTTCTTTTTGCTTTTTAAATTAGCAGTAAGTTTGCCATCGTTGGCTTCAATGCTTTCGAGATACATTAAATTTAAGGCACTTGAGCGATGTATCCTGATAAAATTCAGGGGATCAAGAAGCTTTAGCAGTGATTTTAAAGTCTGTTTATGAACATAGTTTTTATCCTTTGCCGTAATACAAAGATAATCTCCTGCCGCCTCTATTATTTCTATATCATTTACATCCAGCATATGGATTGATGAACCGTCTTTAATACCCAGTCGTTTAAGATAAGTATTTTTTGGTATAGATAATTTTTTCAGACTGTTTTTTTGCTGCACGCGGTTTCGTATACGTTCTATCGTGTTTATGAAAATATTATCGTCAATCGGTTTTACTATATAATCAAGTGCGTTAACACGAAAAGCATCGATGGCGTGTTCGCTATATGCTGTTACAAATACGATTACCGCGTCCTGTTGACTCATAAGATCACTTGCGGCTTCCAGCCCATTTACGCTTGGCATATTAATGTCCAGAAAAATTACATCCGGTGAAAGGTTCGACGCAAGCAGTACTGCATCATGGCCATTATCGGCCTGCCCACAAACTTCGAAGTCATTTTGTTCGGCAATTCTAAGGACAAGGTTCTCGCGGGCAAGTGGTTCATCATCAACGATTAAGGCTCTTATCATCAATAATCCCCTATTTTTATGACAGCGGTGAATTCACCCTCTTCGCCATGCCGCGTTTCAAGAACGGCCCTTGAGCCATAGTAAATGTCAAGCCTTGCACGAATATTTTCAATGCCGATACCTAATCCGTTTGAACAATCGGTATGTTTTATGGCTCCAAAACAATGATTAAAGACGCTAATCAAAATACTATCTTCAACTTTTTCCGTGCGGATTTCAATTTTTCCGCCATGTACACTTTTATCAATGCAGTGTTTGATGGCATTTTCCAAGAGTGGTTGTAATATCAGGCACGGGACATTAAATTGATCCAGTTTAGGGTCAAGGTTCCAATTAAGCTGTAATTTTTCCCCAAATCGCATTTGCTCGATATTCAGATAACTTTGAGCATTCTTTATTTCATCCGCCAGTGGCACGCTGGAATCCGGTTCTGTACTCAGACTGCTACGCAAATATTGTCCCAGGCTCGCTAGCATATGCCGGGATTGATCAATGTCTTTTTTTATTAAAAGGGTATCAAGCCCGTGTAATACATTAAAAAGGAAATGAGGGCTTACCTGCTGATGAAGCTGCTTAATCAGGGCTTCTTTTGCATGAAGCTCTGCTAATACGCTTTTTTCACGTTCTTTTTTAAACATGAAATAATATGCGATCAAAAGATAACCTGTGCTCCAGGCGACAAGATGAATGACTGATGATGTGCCGCCTAGTATATAGTAAAACCCATCAACGTCTTCCGGTGGTTCATCCAGAAGAAAATGAAAATCGATATAGTTAAACCCGAAACGCCATGCCATGCCCAATAGTATTGATGCTATGGCAGCAATAAGAAATTGTTTTATAAATGAACGCTTGCGATTTTGCCAATAAAGAATTGCGAGCAGGTTTGTTGCAATATAACCACCAAATACATAAAGGGCAAACCAAACGGTTTCCGGCGGCACATAATCATAGCCAAGCCAGCTAAGCCGAAAAATCAGCCCATAGGTTGCCCAAAGCGAAAGTTGAATTATATGAAACTGTCGCGAAAACGGGTTGAGGATATTATTTTTCAGATCCTTCATAGACAATAAGATAGAATAAACAGGTGTTAATTTCACTTATTAATTCCTGAAAGACTAGGATGCTGTGGTGCCGGCCTCAGATTTCGTATTTGGGGTGAGTGCGTCATGCAGGCATCTTTAAACCGGGAAGATTTTAAAAATGACATTGCTAAATCGGAAACCCATTTGTGGAACTTAAAGCTTCCGGTCTGACGCAGTGGGTAGTGAAATCTTTCAGCCAAGGCACCAACAGCGATATTTGAGATATTATTATCAGGTAATAAGACTTTGAATTCGCCCAAAGGCATATATTTCATATGGAGGAAATATTTTGCGTAAAACGCATTTTTAAAATTCATTTTATCTACCCAATAAATAAATCTCGAGGGTAGTAAACTTATTTAAATCAATATATTCAACAGTTTATCGATAAAAGGTTATCAAAAAGCGGTAAGCGGTTAATCGCAGCAACAATTAATTGGTCAGAAGTTCCCCTGTAGTGACAGTTGAATAGCACGAGGGCGATTATTCTCCCTTTCCTCCCGGGCGTAAACTTCATTGAAACGAATATGGTCAGTGTAACGAATTGTTGTCTGGTGGCCAGCCGAACCGGTGATTTCCAATAATTCCATACGCGCTTTAATGCCATTGTTAAGGTTATATTCGGCGAAAGCTTTGATACTGGCAGATGGACTTTGTGGTTGAAAATATCGCATATCATAATTTGCCCAATCGCTACGCAAATTCATATCAAAACCATAAGCAAAATGCCATTTAGTAACATCATGGCGGAAATTTACTGTATAGGCATGATCAGAATGGCGGGCAAAATCCCTCATTTGCTGCGTGAATTGGTCAAGGGAACGTCGTTTTTCATAACGATAGCCAAGTGTCAGGACAGCTTCAGGAACACCAACAAAGCCAAGCCGTAAATTACCTTTTAAATCCACGCCATATATATAAGCACTTTTAATGTTTCCCTGAACAGGAGTAAAATCTATGCTATCCCGTAGCGCCATATCAGGTGGCAAAGCGAAAAAAGTTTCAACATCCACAGGATTACCTTCAAAATCAACATATTCTGTTGCATCAGTACGTGTTTGATGATCAATCCGGTGATGATAATAAGTTTGTGCTTCTAATGTACCGGCATCATTAGGCATACGATGTTCGTAGGCGAGCAAAAATTCCCAGGTCTGCGTCGGGCGAAGACGGGTATTACCTACTTTAAGTTCATCATTCTGTGCATCATAAGAAGTCACGAAGCTGTCAAATCGCAATTGGCTGACCTTTTTTTCTACTGTGGCCCGAAATTGATCGGTTTCTGTAAAGTCATAACGTAGGTTCATACGGGGTTTGAAATAAGTCAGCGAAGTATCGCGGGTGTCAATCGTTCCATCTGTCAGGATATTATCAGCAACAATTTTTGAAAATTCAGTCGTCAATGAACTTTGAAGAACAATTTCCTGTGTGATGTTGTAGCTATGAATTGCAAAAACCTCATAACGGTTTTCCTTAATTTTAACATCACTGATAGTGCTGACATCCAAAGGGTCACCGATAGTATCACGTTCATAGCTGGTGAACATTTTATCAAATGTGTTAATGGCCATTTCACCGCCAAATTCAATGGTCTGGCCATCAGCAATGGTTGGTGCAACGGAACTTCTGAATATTTTCTCGCTTCTGATCAGGTCGGTCATTTCTGAAGCATACTCATATTTCGGAATTGTCAGATCACGAACTCTGATAATTTCGGTGTCCTCAGTATTGCGATTTATAACAAATAATGTTTTTGACTGCCCCAAGAAACCCAGCTGTCGGCTATAGTCACCACCGAATTCCCATTTGCCGTTTTCAGAATCACGGTCCCAAACAAGGCTGTCTGGGTCGCCACCTGTTTCAAGGCGTTCTTCATGGAAGGTAAAATCATTTGGTTCATAAAGCCCATTCAGGCGAAGCTCTCCGCCATCTTCAAAACTGTATCCAAGATTTGATGTAAGTTTGAACCCCTTGAATTTGAACTGGTGATCTATATTTTGCGCGCCGGTTGGATTGTCATTGTTGTCGAAAAATAATTCATCTGATGGACGATACCCATTATCATTTCTGCGCTCTGCAGCAAAGGTGTATTCAAGGTTTCCTTTAGATCCGCTATGGGACACAAGAAATTGGGGGATAAGTGAATGGCCAAATGTATATTCCCCGAAAATGCGCCAAAATGTAGTCGATTTTGACGCGCCTTCAACCAGTATAATATTAATAACAAGCCCCTGACTTTGAACATCAAGGCCACTGGCAGCACCGCGGATAAGATCGATTTGTGCTATTTGATTTGCTGATATCCTTGTAAGGGTATCATTAATGTTATTGGATTTTCCGGCTAATCGCTTACCGTCTATCAGAATTTGATCACCCCCGCTTCCAAACCCGCGTTGATTGCGTCCCCCTCCGCGATTTTTATTAAGAATTTCCGGTACACCGGGAATACGTTGCAGCATATCAAGTAATGTAACGGGGGCAAATTTTTCAAAATATGCAGGATCATAACTGACGATGGATGCATCGCTAAGTGAATCTTCAGCAGCGAAGGCAGTATTTATGAATGACGAGGAAAATAGTCCAAATGAAATAATTGTGGTTGATAATAATCCCAACACGCTTTTAGAAGCCATAAATCTACCTAATAAACTATATATAATGGCTTTTTAAAGCCTATAAATTTGAATAATAATTTTAAATATTTTGTGTAATACAAAAGGTATAAAACATAGGATTTAAATAATCAAATGTTATATCATAATGAATTTGTTGTTTGATTAATGGGGTTAGAATGTACCCTGTAGCGATATACGAAGTTCTACTGGCCGTGTGTTCTTTTTTTCCTGACGTTCTGAAAGATCATTAAAACGAATGTGATCAGAATAAACCCAATATGTGGAGCTGCCACGTTTGCGGGTTATGCCTTCTGCTTCAAATCTTAATTTATAATTATTGAAAATTGTTTTCTCAGCAAATAGCTTGATATTTGCGGCGGGATGATTTGGCCAGTAATAAGTAATATAATGACGTTGGAATTCACTTCTGGCCCTTATTTCAAAGCCATAAGTTATTTTATAGTCAGTTATATCATGGCGGAAATTGATATCAACATTATGATCCGAATGACGGTCAAAATTACGCTCAAGTCCGGTAAACTGATCAATAACCCGTCTTTTTTCGTATGTATAATTAACACTGAATGTTGCATCCGGAATACCGATAAATCCAAGCCGCAGATTTGATGTTAGCTTAACACCATAGGCTTTTGCAGATGGAATATTGCCGGATTTTGCAATGTAGCTATCACCGGTATCATCCACATAATCACGTAACGCCTGATCCGGGGGAAGTCCAAAAAAATCATCGGGACTTGCAAGCGGGTTTAAGTCAAAATCCACATATTGGGTAAAGTCGGTTGTGGAAATATGATCAACATATTTTCTGTAGAATATTCCACCTTCTAAAGAGCCGGCATCATTGTCCAGGCGATGTTCATAGGTTAGCTCAAAATCCCAAGTTTGTTCAGGGCGAATTTCCGTGTTTCCTTCCCTGTAGAGTAGTTCCTGAGGGTCAAACCGGGTAATAAAATTACTAAAATTAAGCTGTGATACTTTCTTTTCCACCAGCGCGCGAAGTTGGTCCTGTTCTGTGAAATCGTAACGGAAATATAAACGTGGTTTTAAATAGGTAAAGGCTGTATCACGGCGGTCAAACTGACCGTTCTGGAATATATTATCGGCAATAATCTTTGAAAATTCTGTTGTCAGGCTGCTCTGTAATACCATAGAGGAAGAAATATTATAGCTGTGATTGGCAAAAATTTCATATCTGTTTTCTTTAATTTCGACATTGTCACTGGTATCCAGTAGCAAATCACTAGCAATGTCGCTACGGTCAAAATTATCAAATTTTTGGCTAAAAGTGTTAATGGCGGCTTCACCGCCAACTTCCAGACTTTGTTTTTGACCAATTGCTTTTGTTAGAGACGCACGGAATATTTTTTCGCTTCGGTCTTCATCAGTAATATCGCGGGTGAATTCATAGCGCTCTACACCTGATCCCTTGAAGCGATAAACCGTTTGGTCAAAGGTAGTTTGGTTAATAACGAAAAGTGATTTTAGTGCCCCCAATACGCCCAGATTTCTGGAATAATCGCCACCTATTTCCCATTTTTTATCGTCTCTATCCGTGTCCCAGAATATTGGTCTTAAAGTATCGCTTGTTTTATCGCGCCATTCTTTGCCATTGACACCATTGGGTTCAAATAACCCGTTCAGGCGGAAACGGCTACCATCATCAAAATCATATGAAAGATTGGTGTTTATTTTATGTCCGAACCGGTCAAAATTTCCGGTAAGTATCTGTTCAGCGGTAAGGCTGCCATCCGGATCATAAAATTTTTCAATGCCATCATTAAAGAAATCATTATTTTGCCATTCATAACTTAACGTATAATCAAAATTTCCTTTTGATCCGTTGTGAGAAATAAGAAACTCAGGCTCAAAACGATGACCGCCTGAATATTCACCTTTGACCTGCCAGAATGTTGTGGAAGTACTTATCCCTTCTTTCATAATGATATTGATAACGAGTCCCTGACTTTGAACATCAAGGCCACTGGCTGCGCCGCGGATCAATTCAATCTTTTCAACCTGTGAAGCAGAAATGCGGGATAGAGTGTCGTTGATATTATTCGCTTTTCCAGCAAGCCGCTTTCCATCCATTAATATCTGGTCACCACCGGACCCAAATCCGCGTTGTCCACCACCGCCGGCAAATTGAGCACGCCTGGCCTGTTGTTCATTTTTATTAAGAATGTCCGGAACGCCTGGAACGGCCATCAACATATCAAGTAATGTGACAGCAGAAAGATTTTCAAAGTAAGCTTGATCGTAAGTTACGATTGCCGCGTTATCAGCCACTTCCTGGGCGTTTCCGTTAAAGGGAATAGTCCAAAATAAAGAAGTAGAAACCAGTAACCCGGTGATTAAGGTCTGACGCATTACTATATTTCGTTTGATTATTTTTAATTATATTGATTCTGATATAGCTAAATCAGGACAAATAAGCAAACGCAATATTATAATGTATTAATTTAAAAAGTTCCCTGTAGTGATATCTCAATCTCACGGGGTACTCTTGTGTCTTTATCAGCGCGCACTGATAATTCGTTCAGACGTATATGATCCACATATGTATATTGTGTTGAAAGTCCGCGTCTTTTGGTAAGCTGCTTTGCATCAACGCGAAGTTTTATACCATTAAAAATGTTATATTCAGCAAATACTGATACGGATGCCTGTGGGCTAAATGGCCAATAATCATTGATGTCGGTTGTCGCGGCATCACTATTGAAATTAACGCGTCCGCCATAGGAAAGTCCAAGATCAGTTATGTCGTGGCGATAATTAATATCCCAGCGGTGTAATGACTGGCCTTGAAAACGCTGTTCCATCAATGTGAATTGGTTAATAACACTACTTTTCTCATATGTATATGTGGCGCTAAGCACCGCATCACTTAAGCCAGCAAATCCCAGACGCAGGCTTCCTTTTACATTGGCACCGTATGATGACGCACTGGGCACATTTCCTGATTTATCAGTAAAATCAGACCCAACATCATTAATGTAGTCCCGAGCAGCATCAAAACCCGGCATTCCCACAAGGCCAAAAAATGTTTCTCTGTCCGTCGGATTAAGTCCAAGATCAACATATTCGGTGAAGTCCACCCGTTCTATTTTGTCCGTAAAGTCTCTGTAAAATCCTTCTATTTCGAATGAGCCACCGTCATTTGCAAAGCGGTGTTCATAGGCAAGGAGGAATTCCCAAAGCTGTTCCGGACGCAATTGCGTATTGCCGATTTTAAATTCTTCTGTGCGTTGGTCAAAACGGGTAACAAAATTGTTAAAATCCAATTGGCTAACTTTCTTTTCTACTGTTGCGCGTAATTGATCACGTGCTGCTAAATCGTAACGCAGGTTCAGCCGTGGTTTAAAATATGTAAAACTGGTATTACGTGAATCCAAAAGAGTTCCGTCAGGGAAAAAGTTATCAGCAACAATCTTTGAAAATTCAGTCGTCAGGCTAGTTTGAACGACAAATACATCTGTAACATTATACGTATGATGGGCAAAGATTTCGTACCTGTTTTCCTTAATTTTAACATCATCATCCGCTTCAAGAACAAATGAATCCAAATCCGTATCAAAATCTTCACTTCTGAACGATTTATCAAACGTATTGATGGCGGCTTCACCACCAACTTCCAGTGACTGCCCTTCGAAAATATTACGGGTAAGAGAGGCACGGAATATTTTTTCTTTCTTTAGTTCATGCTCTTCCTCGATCGTTTCAAGAAATGGATTGGTAAGATTAGCATCCTGAAAACGATCAATAAACTGATCAGTATTATCTTTGTTTATCACAAACAGAAACTTGAAATTCCCAATGCCATCGAAATTTTTTGTATAATCCCCCCCTACTTCCCATTGATCTTCATCTTCGTCGCGTGCCCAGAGAACATTTTTGGGACTATTTCCCGTATCAATCCGGTCTTCATCGTTTTTTGTTTTTTCTGTTTTATAAAGACCATTTAAGCGAAAAACGCCACCATCTTCAAAATTATATGTCAGGTTGGTATTGAAATCCCATCCTCTTTGATGAAATGATGTATCAACCAGTCTGTCACCAGTATTGACGTCACTGGCATCGAAAAATTCTTCGGTACGTGTAAAGAATCCATTATTGCTTGTACGCGCAGCACTTAGTGTGTAATCCAATTTGTCAAGTGACCCGCTATGTGATACCAGCGCTTCAAACCCCGGATCATTGCTACCCTTCATTTCACTCTTAACCTGCCAGAATGTGGAACTGTTTGATGTGCCCTCTTTGAGTACGATGTTAATCACAAGTCCCTGCGACTGAACATCGAGCCCCTGCGCCGCACCACGAATAAGTTCAATTTTTTCCACATTTTCCGCTGATATCCGGCCCAAGGTATCATCAATATTGTTGCTTTTACCGGCAAGGCGTTTGCCGTCCATCAGGATCTGATCACCACCGGAGCCAAAACCACGCTCACCCTGATTTTGGGCGCCACGACCGCCACCTCTCCCGCCGCGTTGTTGTCTGTTTTTATTCAGTATTTCCTGTGCGCCTGGTACACGTTGAAGCATATCGAGAAGGGTTACAGGCGCATATTGAACGAAATAATCCTGTTCGTATGTAACAATGGAGGCATCACCCGTCGTTGTTGTTGTCTGGGCAGCATATGATGAAGCAGCGGATAATGTAATTATCGCAGTACCTGTTAAAAGCGCATGCCTGATTTTATTTTTCTTTATGATACCTGCCATAGGTTATTAGTTCCTGATTTTGCATTAAACGAATGTTATATCATACTATATATTAAATTAGTATGACCTCAAGCCGAAATCCATAACGTTTTTGTGAATAAAAGCTTCTGTAATTTGAAGTACTTAAATTAAGAAAGTTGTTTAGCCTGATTTCGATATTTTGTTTTAATATTTTTACTTATGTCCCTAATTGAGAATAATTATCAATTTTATAATGATACGTAGCAGGAATAGAAAACCTGTGCAAAAAAATAATTTTCTAGAATTCATTCAAAAGTAGCTTTTAGAAAGGCTTTTTGCTTGCAACTTATATATCCTGCATTAATCTGTGAAAGTTTTAAAAATAATATGGGAGCGGGAGATGCCGATTAAACCATTAAAGGCTATTCTTTTATCTTTATCACTTTTGCTAACGGGAGCCCTGCCCGCCATAAGTGCGGAGCTCACAGAACAGGAATTGGATAATATCGTTGAAAAGGCGATGAATACTTTCGATATTCCCGGCATCGCTGTTGGTATTCTCAAGGATGGGGAAATACAGCATTTAAAGGGTTACGGTGTTCGTGAAATAGGTAATGATGCCCCGGTTGATGGGGATACACTTTATGCCATAGCTTCTAACAGCAAGGCGTTCACAGCAGCTGGTCTTGCCGTTCTTGTGGATGATGGGATACTTCATTGGGATGATAAGGTAATTGACTATATACCGAACTTTCGTCTTCAGGACCCTTGGGTAACAAGGGAGTTTACCATACGGGACCTTCTTACCCACCGTAGTGGCATGGGGCTTGGTGCCGGGGATTTGATGTTCTGGCCATCAACCTTCGTGACCAGAGAAGAAATAATTGAAAATGTGCGCCATTTGAAAATGGTTAGCGGTTTCAGAACCGAATATGCCTATGACAATCTATTATATGTGGTTGCTGGTGAAGTAATTGCAGCAGCATCAGGGATGAGCTACGAAGAATTTATTGATAGCCGTATCATGAACCAGCTCGCTATTGGCAATGGCTGCCATGCTGTTACAACTGATCTTGTGAATGAGGAAAATATTGCTGAACCGCATGTGATTGTTAATGGTGAAATGCAAAAAGCACACAGGTTACAGCCACTCAGCGAGCCAATGGTGATTTCTGCTGCGGGCGGCATTCAATGTAGCGCCCGCGCGATGATGAGCTGGGTTAATATGCACTTGAATAATGGTGCCGGGCTGATGAGCAAAACACAACACGATGAAATGTGGACACCGCAAACCATATTACCGGTGAGTAATGATGATAAAATGTGGCACGGCACAAATTTTTCCGCTTATGGTCTTGGTTTCAGATTAAAAGATTATCATGGACGAAAACATGTATCGCATACTGGGGGGCTTCTGGGGATGGTGACATATACGGTTATGATCCCACAGGAAAAGCTTGGGGTCGTTGTATTTACCAATCAGGAAAATGGTTCTGCCATGCGGGCGATTATGGAAAATATAATGCAAACATACCTGGATACAGGGAATGTTGACTGGACCGAGCGTTATAATGAAATTCGCCTGAGGAATATCGAAAATGCTGCATCGCAGGTGAAGGCAGACGCAGCTGATGCTAACGCAACCGCGTTGCTTCCACTTGATGATTATATGGGGACCTTCCGCGATCCGTGGTTCGGTGATGTAGAAATTACAATGAATGCAGACGGTTTATATTTTACATCCGCGAGATCTGAAAAATTAAGAGGAAAAATGTATCCCTTCAAATTTAATACATTTCGGGTAATTTGGGATGATCGCAGTTTTAAAGCTGATGCCTATGCCATGTTTGAAACGGATTTTGAGGGGAAAGTAAACGGGCTTAAGATGAAGGCTATATCCCCCTTAACAGATTTCAGCTATGACTTTCATGATTTGGATTTTATTAAGGTGAAGAGCGACTAGTCCTTTTTAATGGTAGCTCCAGCCAGAAAGTCGTACCTACCCCTTTCCGGCTTTCAAAATCAAGTTTCCCACCCATTGCTTCGGCAAGCCCTTTTGCAATTGCAAGCCCTGTTCCCGTGCCTTCTATGAATTTACTATCAATGCCCGCACGATTAAATGGCTTAAACACGTTTTCCTGTTGATCTTCGTTAATCCCTGTTCCCTGATCCTTAATGGTAATGCGCATAGTCTGATCATTGCCGGCAAAAATATTTATCCAAATATTACTATTTCTTTTTGCATATTTTGCAGCATTATCAAGCAATGATGAAAAAATCTGTTTTGTCCATTCTTTGTTGGCAAAAACTCTGTCTTTCGAATTAAAATCTTCAAGATCTTCAATGAAATGCAGAGGGCAATTATATTTACGGGCAATGGATGTAAAAAGTTCTTTGTGTTCGGTTAGTATTTCTTCGGGCTTTATTTCCTCAAAATCCATTTGAAGGTGACCGGTTTCTATCTTGCTTAAAAATAGAAGATCGTTAATTAAATTTAAAAGCCGTATCCCTCCGCGATGAATGTTTTCTACAAAGCTTTTCTGTTTGTCGTTCAGTTTGCCTACATAGCCCATCGTCAGTGCCTCTGAAAACCCAAGTATAATATTCAGTGGCGTGCGCAGTTCGTGGCTCATATTGGTTAGAAAGATTGATTTTGAATTATTGGCTACATTTGTTTCGCGAACCCCATTGGATAGTGCTTTTTTAATAGCAATACTGCGTTCATTCGCACGTTCAAGTCTGTAACGTATTTTGCCCAGCGACAATAATTGTAGGCCGATTATTATTAAAATAAGGATGATGAATGTGGATGTTGTGGTTTGCAAATAAAGACGGTCATTTAATGATGTTGCTGTAAAATTTAAGATTATCCATAGGGCATGGATAATAAAGTGCATTGTAAGGAGAGCCAAAAGGAAATATTTTTCCATGGCATATACGCGCGTCGATAGTTTGAAAATAGCAGATAATGATATAATGAGGGCAATTGCATTAAATGAAAGGAAAATTGCACGGCGATATTCATCAGAAAACATGACCACTGCCCCTATTCCATTTAATAGGGCACAACCGATAAACAGGCTAAGAATATAAACTTTGTTTATGTTTATATTCGCAAAATAGAGACAGCCGAGCATTAATGAAAAATAGGCATAACTGTTCATCATATTGTAAAGATATACATAGGGTGACATGTTTCGTAATTCAGGAAAGCATGAAAGCACTGTGTCAAAACAAATAAGTGCTGCAAAGATACACCAGAATTCTATCGCTTCTTCTTTGTTCCTAAGCCAAAGTACCAGCATTAAGATGGAAAGAACTACCATGATGATGGCACTAAGATATTGCATGGTATTTAGATCTAATTCTGCCACATCTTATCCTATCGGTAACCGATGCTGTTTTGATTTAGGAATATCTATCCAGAAGGTTGATCCTGCTCCAACTTTACTGTCAAACCCAATTCTACCTTTCATTTCTTCAATCAGTGATTTAGCAATTGAAAGTCCTACACCGATGCCTTCGACCTTATTCTCGTCAATGCCGGCACGATTAAATGGTTCAAAAACACTGTTTTTATGCTCTTCCGGAATGCCATAGCCTGCGTCTTTTACGCTGATGCGAAAATATGCTTCGTCGTGATCGTTAATTTGCAACGTAATTGGTGTGTCATCATCGCTGTATTTAACTGCATTTGACATAAAATTGATCAGTATCTGTTTAATACGAATGATGTCCACACTTGCCGATGTGGCATCTTTGGAAGCAGGTATTTTGTTGATCACGGTTAACCTGCTGCTTTCCTTTCCTGTTATTTCTCGTAAAAGCGGTAATGTTTTTTCAAAAAGACGAACCAAATTTACTTCTTCAAGTAATATATCTACGCGCCCTTCTTCCACATCTGACAGGTTCAACAGATCAGTAATAAGCTTTAATAGTAATTCACCACCGCCGGATATGTTTTCCACATATTCAGTTTGTTTATCATTCAGGGTACCATAAATTCCAAGCCGAAGACTTTCAGCATACCCGATTATTATGTTCAGGGGGTTTCTAAGTTCATGGCTCATATTGGCCAGAAACTGGTTCTTCTCTTCATTGGCAGCTTTGGCCTTCTCCAGTGTTTCTTCAAGGTCATGCTCAAGTGCTTGGTTTAATTTGAGTTCGGTAATTAGTTTATTGCGGTGCTCTGCAATAATAAGGATGATAAGGCCGACGGTAACAAAAATATGGCTAAGATAAACAAACGCGAGACTTGTTACGGCATTATTTCGAAGGGCGACGTTTTCAAAATCAAAATCAATTAAAATCCAGTAAATATAAATGGCGATCCCAAAAACCAGCCAGAAACTGGTAAAAAACTTTTCGATCAGATATTCATTATTTTTAAGCCGTGACAAAGTATAGATGGCTGCCACCAATGGGATTGTATCAAAAATAACCAGTGCTTGTGATCTTTGAACAAGGTTTGCGTTCCAGCTATGCTGGACAAAACAAAGAAGAATAAAAATACTTAAATATGCAGAAATTATTTTCCAGGGTACTTTTTTATTGGTAAATTTAAGGCACCCAATCAACAGAAATGTGTCCGAAACGAGGATAGCAAGATTTCCAACATAAACGATTATTTCAAAATCATAATCAATTGTATCTGAGCTTATGATACTATTGATAAAGCGAAAGAAAGGAAAACCACACCACCAGATAATAGCCTCAAAATTCCTGTTTTGCTGCCAAAAAATAAATAGCAGCATCAGTAAGACAAGATAAAATGTCGCGCTGACACTTGTAAGTGTTGCGATATCGATAAATAAACTCATTCAGTGCGCACCATTTACGATATTAATCACCCATGATGCCCCATCATCAAATAATACCAAAGTACCACTTACCCGCTGTTATTAGTTATTTTTAACAGCAATGCTGACTATGGCAAGCCAATTTTGTTGTTCACGCGGCAGGCCTGGCGGGCGATAGTAATGATCCAATAATTTGTATCCCGCATTCTCAAGATATTTCAATGATTTATCAAGTTGCATGAAATTACCGTATCGTTCCGGCGTTGACCATCCTTCTTCGTCACCACGCGGATTTGACATAAATAATACCCCACTCGGACGAAGGGCACGATGCAGGTCCGTTAATACCTTGTGCAGGTTTTCACTGGGAACATGAAACATCGATGCATTGGCAAAAACCCCGTCAAAACTGTTTTCTTCTAGCTGCAAATCGTTAAAGGTTTGTTGCAAAACGGGTCGTTTGGTCATTTCTCTAGCCATTTCACAGAATTCGCGTGTGCCATCAAGGCCGACGGGATTATGACCAAGTGATTTAAAATATGCGATATCCCGCCCCGGACCACATCCAAAATCAAGGATATCAAGCCCTTTTCGGTCACCAAAAGGTTTCAAAAAGGCATCATAATTCTGGGTTACATCGTGATCTCTGGTACGTTCCCAAAAGGTTTCGGCCCGGTTTCCATAACTTTGAAATGTAATTTTATCAATATTATTAATATGTTCTGACAATAATTTAACTTTATACTTTAATTTGGATTTAACTTTAGTACTAACCCGGCATTATCATTAATTTGACTACGAGAATAATACATAGGGAAATATTCCCCTTTATTCCAGTTTTCAAACAGATTTTTATAATATTTGCTTGTGGGGTTACCGGATTGTCCCGGCGTA
>JAUILB010000035.1 GCA_030432815.1 Alphaproteobacteria bacterium
TTCTGCGAGGGTATCAATGATCCATTGTTCCAGGTCAGCAATATATTTGCGAACGTCGCGGCCCCGTTTTTCGAGATCCAGCATCACATATACGACCCGTTGACCCGGACCGTGATATGTATATTGCCCGCCACGTCCTGCATTATAAACCGGAAACTTATCCGGGGACAAAAGATCCGTATCTTTCGAGGATGTACCCGCAGTATAAAGCGGTGGATGTTCAATAAACCATACAAGTTCTGGTTGGGTGCCCGCGCGGATATCCATCACCCGTTTTTCCATCAGTTCGAGCGCGTCTTCATAAGGAGTAAGCCCCTTACTTATTTTCCATTCGATCTCGTTGGTTTCCATATGATGGGTATCTTCAAAAAATTAACCAAAAAATAACTGTAATGTTTCACAGTTGAGGTATATATTTATGCTGTATGAAGATTAATTACAAGAGACACCCATGTCACAAGCCATTGAAGATGTTGAAGTTGAACTGACCGTTGTACTGGGTCAGAATATGATGCCGGTTAAACAACTACTGAAACTTGGCCGTGGTGCAGTAATTGAACTACAGGAACATTGTGACAGTCCGGTAAAAATATACGCCAACGGTGAACTTATCGCCAAAGGGGAAATTATGGTTTCTGGCGAAAATATTGGTATTACCTTACTTGAAGGCGTTAAAAGTTTCCGAGAGCTTGGCTTTATAAAAAAATAACGGCCCATCGTCGATTTCTATTGCTTAAGTTCCTTTCATTTGATAATCCACCTTCATTGTTTGCCAAACTACGAATATATGCGGTCGTGGCGGAATAGGTAGACGCGCAGCGTTGAGGTCGCTGTGGGAGTTGATCCCGTGGAAGTTCGAGTCTTCTCGACCGCACCATCATTTAAAAAGAATTCACCTATAATTTCTCTGACCTTGCGCCATACATGTGAAATGTAATATAATAACTCCTTTGAAAATATGAGTTGAGTGTTTATCAGGTAGTAATATCAGGAGTAATCTATGTTTTTTCAGTCATTTAGAAACGCTGTTTGTGGTACTGCGGTGAGTTTTCTGTTGCTTGTTTCTGCACATGCACAGGATGTTTCGATAAATTTCATAGCCAACGGAAGCCTTCGAATTACAGATGGCGAATATGTTCTTTTTACAGATTTTCCCTATGTTTCAGCCGCTTTTGGGACAATGGCCTATACATATCCCTACTTTGTTGAGGACGGTGAAAAAACAATCACATTAATCACAAACCGGATGGATGACCATTTTGATCCGGCAACATTTATGACGCTGGACTGGAAAATTGTTGCCCCGGCAGAGGTCGTGGGGGATTTGCAGGAAAGGTATTTTGCGGCAAACCAGGCGCGGGATCTTGTTGTTGCTGAACTTGAACGGAACCGTATCCTTGATCAGGCACAAAACCCCGATACTCAGGTAAATGTTGTGCTGCCTGATCCGATAATTGAGCCAAATACAGTAGTGGTTGAAGAAAATCTGGTTGTTGGGCCAATGCATATTCAGGCGATTGAAACTAAGTCAGGTGAAACTGAACATTATTCCTATATTGTAGAATGGCATGGTAAAAAAATGTATTTCAGCGGTGATACCGGCGATACGGCGCATTTGATTAATCTGCCGGAAACGGATGTCGCGTTTTTATCACCGTGGCTTTATGAAAACGCCAGAAAAGAAAATGTGCTGCCGAATACCAAAAATCTGGTAATCTACCAGCACAGGGACGGTGAGATTATCCCACGCTGCACAAATTGTTTTGTTCCTCAAAAAGGGCAATTAATACCTATCGATTAGGTTTAATCGTAAAATCAAGCAAAAAAGTAATTTTTATTGTTGCGTTAGCGCTCAATATATTCTTTCATGTATCCCGAAAAAACAACAGATTATAAGGGAGATAAGATAATGGAGTTGCCAATTAAACGCCATGCGCTAACCGGAATGGTATCTGCGTTTGCAATTATGATTGCCGGCTGTAGTGAACAGGGAAGCAGTGACAATGAGATGGCTGCTGCGCAGGACAATAGTGTTGAAGCAATTCATGAACGCGTCATTACACTGGATACGCATATCGATATTCATGAGGACATGACGTTTGATCCGATTTACGATCCGGGTACGGATACACCGCAACAGGTGGATTTGAATAAAATGGAAGCTGGTGGTCTGGATAGTGGATTTTTCATTGTCTACGTAGGACAGGGACCACGTGATGAAGCGGGTTATGCACTTGCAGAAGAAAAAGCCCGTCGTAAATTTTCAGCTATTCGCCGAATGACAGAACATTATCCTGATCGTATTGGGTTTGCCCACTCACCTGACGAGTTTGATGCAATTGCTGCCAGTGGCCGCAAGGTCGCCACTATAGGGATCGAAAATGGTTATGTGATCGGCAGAAACCTTGATTTGATTGAAGAATATTACAATATGGGAGCCCGTTACATGACGCTTGCGCATAATGGTCATAATGACATTTGCGATAGTGCTACCCCGCTTGAAAGATTGGGTGATGAAGCAGAAGAACACGGCGGGGTAAGTGAATTCGGCTATAAGGTAATTGATGAAATGAACCGTCTTGGGATGATGGTTGATATTTCACATGTTTCTATCAATTGTATGATGCAGGCTACTGAATATTCGAAAGCACCGGTTATCGCATCTCATTCCGGTGTCTGGGAACTTTCGAAACATCAGCGGAACCTTAACGATGAACAACTAAAGGCGGTGGCTGCATCCGGCGGTGTGGTTCAAATTGTTGGGCTTGACGGGTTTGTAAAACATTATCCGGAGAAAGGGCCGGAAGTCGCCGCACTTCGTGAAGCAGTATATACTGCGGCGGGTGACAGCGAATGGGACGGTGCAAAACATGCGACCGACCCGGCTTATGTCGCAGGCATGGAAGCAATAAATGCAAAATATCCACCAGCCAATGTCAGTGATTTTGTCGATCATATTGAATATGCCGTAAACCTTATCGGCATCGATCATGTTGGTATCGTATCGGACTTTGATGGCGGCGGTGGTCTCTCCGGCTGGAATAGTGCGGCGGAAACCATGAATGTTACGGCAGAACTCGTTGCTCGTGGTTATACAGAAGAAGAGATTGCAAAAATCTGGAGCGAAAACACGCTTGCCTTATGGCGCCGGGTAGATGCCGTGGCAGCCACACTTCAGTAAAATAACAGGTGAATGATGAAAAAACCTCCTTATTAGTGTGTCTGATAAGGAGGTTTTTATTTAGGAGGGAACAATTATGAAACTATCAAAATTCTTTTTAATTATTGTAGCAGCGTGTTTTTTTATATTGCCGTCTCGCGCGCAGGACAGCCTTAAAATTCATATTTCTGTTGACCTTGAAGGGATCGCAGGCGCAGTTACGGGTGAACAACTGGGCGTGGGTGGTTTTGAATATCAGCGCTTTCGTGAATTTGCGACGGCCGAAGCCGTTGCCGCAGTGGAAGCCGCATTTGAAGCCGGTGCGACGGAAGTACTTGTTGCCGATTCCCACGGTAATGGGCAAAATTTATTGATAGAAAAATTTCCTGAAAATGTGAAGGTCATCAGATCCTGGCCTCGTAAACTTGGCATGATGCAGGGAATTGAAGAAGGGGGATTTGATGGTGCTATTTACATTGGCTATCATTCAAGCACCGATTATATGACGGGTGTACGTGCACACACAAAATCAAGTGCATCGCTTACGAGTTTGAAGTTAAATGGAAAAGTTGCCGGTGAAAGTTATTTTAACGCTGCGATTGCCGGGGAATTCGGCACACCGATCATTATGATATCAGGTGATGACGCTGCAGTGGAAGAAGCGCAGGAAGCCATCGGCAATGGCTTGGAAGGGGCTATTGTTAAATGGGATTACAGCTTTCATTCGGCTAAGTCGCTTCATCCCGAAGCATCCAAGAAACTGATTGCGGAAAAAACAAAGGCGGCAATTGCGCGCATTAAAGAATTTAAACCGCTTAAGCTTGAAGGTCCGATCACTATGGATATCAGCTTTAAAAATTACCGTGTAAGTGAAGTACTTTCTTATTTGCCGCAATTTGAACGCATTGACAGTCATACTATCCGTTATGTCGGGCCGGATATGATTGATGTATCAACGGTTGCAACATTTATTACAAGTTATAGTATGGAACTATCACCATAAGAGGATAAATTGAAAAAAACCTTTATTTTAATCACTTGTATATTGATGGCATCCTGCGCGTCTTCGTCCCAGGATGCGAGGATCGAAATATTTCCCAATGTTACGGAATCAAATATCGGGAGTGGAACTATACTATCAATTACGGTCGATGATTCCAGGCCTTCAGGTATTATTGGAACGACGGGTGAAACAACACAAATTTATACCAGTCAGGACCTTTCGGAAACTATTGGTGTTGCCATGGTTGATGCTTTTTCAAAGCAGGGCTTCAGTGTAAGTGCAGCCAGTGATCCCGCTGCGGTCAGAATGATGGTTGCACTTGAAGATTTAAGTTATACCCGCGATGGAAATCTTGTCACAACGACTGTAAACACAACTTCACGCATGAGAGTGACTCTGGAAGGTAAAAATTTCGGTAAAAATTACAGCAATTCTGAAGAGCGGGTAATCCCCTTTTCATCCAGTGAAGAAACCAATAATTCACAGCTGCGCAGTATTCTGGAAACAATAATTGAACGCATTGTTAATGATCAGGAATTATTGGCAGCCGTAAAACGTTAGTTTTAGTTCATCACCGCCTTGAACGCTGCTAGGCATTTACTTACATTTTCCTCACATGCACTGTGGCCCATCAACCCTACGCGCCAGACCTTACCAGCAAGTGCACCAAGACCGGCCCCAATTTCCAGATTATGATCATTTAGAAGCTTGGTCCTGATGGCTGCTTCATCCGTGATATGATCCGGGATGATGATTGTATTCAGTTGCGGTAGCGCATATGCAGGATCGACCAGATATTTGATGCCCATTTCTTCAAATCCGGCGCGAAGTTTTGCAGACATGTCACGATGGCGTTTCCAGGAATTTTCAAGTCCTTCTTCCTTAAGGATAAGCAGGCTTTCATGAAGCGCATACATGGCATTAACAGGTGCCGTATGATGGTACGATCTGCCGCCCGCGCCATCCCAATATCCCATAACAAGATTTAAATCCATGAACCAGCTTTGTACGGGTGTTTCACGGTTTTTTATTTTCGCTATTGCACGTTCATTAAAGCTAACGGGTGAAATTCCCGGCGGGCAGGATAGGCATTTTTGTGATCCTGAATAGATGGCATCGATACCCCAGCCATCAACATCCAGTTCTGATCCGCCTAGAGATGTTACCGCATCAACAATTGTAAGACAGTCATGTTCACGTGCAAGTTCACAAAGTTTTTTTACATCAGAAGCAACACCGGTTGACGTTTCTGCGGCTACAAATGCCAAAATTTTTGCATCGGGGTTTTTTACAAGTGCATCTTTCACTTTTTCAACAGAAACAGGCGTACCCCACTCATCTTCAATAATGACTGCTTCGCCGCCACAGCGAACTACATTTTCAACCATTCTGGTGCCAAATACACCGTTTACGCAAACGATTACCTTGTCACCTTTTTCAATCAGGTTGACAAAACATGTTTCCATCCCCGCTGAACCGGGTGCAGAAACCGGGAAGGTAAGCTTATTTTCAGTTTTGAAAGCATAGCGGAGCAAATCCTTTATTTCGTCCATCAATGTTTGAAATGCAGGATCAAGATGGCCGATAGTTGGGCGCGCCATTGCTTCAAGCACGCGTGGGGAAACATCTGAAGGGCCGGGACCCATTAAAGTTCGTATTGGTGGATTAAATGATGACACGTTGTATACTTTCTTCTGGTTATTTCAAAATCATGCGAAATTTAGTCCATATATGGTGCTAAGAAAAGACTATATATTTGAAATACTGATATAAATTGTATAACTTGTTGACTGTAAAAGATTTTAAATCAGCAAAATAAACTGTTCCCAGGGGATAAAATGACATTGGAAAGCGAAAATATAAGCGCTGATAACGATACACATCTTGATGGTGTGTTGCCGGTCTCTCCTGAATTGGTCGCGGAAATAGAAACTGCGCTTGCCAATGGTGATAAGGATCAGATTGATTTTCTGCTTGAGCCTCTTCATAGCGCAGACGTTGCTGACATATTTGAACAGTTGGGTGACAATGATCGGAGGTTATTGACTTCTTTTATTGGTTCGGACATGGAACCTGAAGTTCTTTCGGAACTTGATGACAGTACCCTTGAAGATGTTATCTCAGAAATGGATAATCTGGATGTTGCCCGTGCAATTACCCAGATGGAAAGTGATGATGCTGTCCATGTGCTTGGGTATATGGATGAAGATGAGCAACGCGAAATTATTGCTGCATTGCCCATTGAGGACAGACTTGCTGTTGAAGAGGGGCTTTCTTATCCTGAAGACAGTGCCGGACGACTGTTACAAAGGAACCTTGTATCCGTTCCCGGTCGCTGGACGGTTGGTAAGGTGATTGAATATTTTAGAACCGAAGAAAATCTTCCAACCGAATTTTATGAGGTTTTCATTGTTGACCCTTCGCATCACCCGATAGGGATAGTAGCGCTTAATAAAATTATCCGTACTAATCGGGAAATCAAAATCCGTGATATTATGGAAGAGGCACCAACTGTTGTTCCTGTCCATATGGACCAGGAAGAAGTCGCCTATCTATTTAGTCAATATGACCTGACCACCATCGGTGTTGTTGATGATAGCGGACGCCTGATCGGTATGATTACCGTGGATGACGTTGTCGATGTTATTGAGGAAGAAGCCGAAGAAGACTTGATGCGTATGGCGGGGGTTCAGGAAACAGATATTTCGGAAAGTGTATTTGAAGCGTCCAAAAACAGGGTAATCTGGCTTGTGGTAAATCTTGCCACAGCGATCCTCGCTTCTATGGTTATAGCCTTATTTGATGCAACTATTCAACAAATGGTTGCATTGGCAATCCTTATGCCGATTGTCGCATCAATGGGGGGCAATGCCGGAACACAGACCATGACTGTTACGGTGCGGGCGATAGCCACACGTGACCTGACATCATCAAATGTCAAAAGAATTATTATAAGAGAAACAACCATAGCATTGGTAAACGGCGTAGTGATTGCTTTGTTAATAGGCGGTTTATCATGGCTATGGTTTCAGGATGCCCTCCTTGGTGGTGTTATGGGAGTGGCGATGGTGATTAATATGATTATGGCGGGACTCGCCGGAATATTAATTCCCGTTGCTCTTGATAAAATGGATATTGATCCTGCACTTGCCAGCAGTATTTTTGTGACAACGGTTACTGATGTTATTGGGTTTTTCGCATTTCTTGGATTGGCGGCAGTGGTTCTTTTGTAAAATGGCTGTTCATCTTATCAAGTTATGTGTTGGTGTGGAAAGCGTTGAACATCTTATTGAACTTCGTAAAAAAGACCCGCGTAATAAAGGGAAAGATTATAATTTTCATATTACCAGATTTAAGCCGCGCCGTGCCGATGAAGTGCTTGATGGTGGGTCCCTATACTGGGTGATTAAGGGGGTCATACAGGCCCGTCAGAAAATTATTGGGCTTGAAGATGTTAAAACCGAAAACGGTACTAAATGTATGATCAAGATGGATAAGAAAATTTACCTGACTGAATCCCAGCCCCGCAGGGCATTTCAGGGATGGCGATATTTAGAGCAGAATTCAGTTCCGAAAGATTTATCACCGAATAGTAATATACTTGATATTCCTGTTGAATTAAGGTCGGAGCTCAAGGAGCTTGGTCTGATCTAAAATCCTGAAAAGAGTTCTGCTCCAGTTTGGCTTCATCAAAACTGGATAAATTATTTTCCTGAATTATGCTGTTAAGGTTATCAATATATTCAAAACCTCTTTCCGAATAATAAAGTAAGGTAAATAGCATATCATCATTAATGACGATATCCTCGGCAGTTGCAAATTTGCTTCTTTCTGTTCTGAAGTCTTCGTAAGCAGGATGTGTATTCAGATTTAGGGCGTACCCTTCAACGGCACTGATCAGGTTATTAAATCTTCTGATGCTATGGGTTTCCCCATGTTCTCTTTCCAATGGTATTATGCCGGAATCATCATCCCAGGTCCACTGCCCGTAAAGTGCATTTGCCTGTTGTGCGAATCTCGAGGTTCCCCATCCGGTTTCGATTGCCGCCTGTGTCAGTGCAAGCGAAGGAGGGATGATGTTCATACGCTTATTTAATTCTTCCAGACTAGAAAATAAATTGTCCGGGGTTAGCTCATCCATTCTATAGCGCGCTAGCTTTCTTCTAAGCCAGTAGAGGTCAGAATTTGTCGCTTTTCCGTTAATTTCAATATCACTTATGATCTGTAATAATTTACTGCGCTCATATTCAATATACTCATTCACTTTGAGTATAGGAGGAAGTAATGAAGCTATGAACAGCTCCTTTTTCATATCTGTATCATCAATATTTGTCAGTTCACGGGGGAGTTGTTCCAGAAATAAATTAGGTACATCTGCCTCACCGCGTTTAATTTCAGCGAGATTATATCCATATGCTGCGAATCTCTTTGTGACGTCCTCTCCCTCATTTAGCCTTAAATGACTGATGAGAGTAACAGTTGAGAAGTTATTTTTGCTCTTATTTACCTCTGAAATAGAAATATAAAGGGGCACTGCAATAAAAATTGCAAAAAAAAGTAGTAAAAATACATCTTTTTTATCAAAAGTTGAAGATTCTTGTCTTAATCCACTAGCCATATTTATCCTAAAAGGGTAAGTTGTTTCCCTCGCATTTGTATAATAATATAGTGAGTCTTCAATTTCCAGATTTTTAGTTTATTGGGATTAAGAACTAAAATATAATATCTGGTTGGGGAGCGGAGAAGGAAATGCCAAAAAATAAAAATAAGGCGCATGTTATTGTTGTGGGCAACGAAAAGGGTGGTTCGGGTAAATCTACCACGGCTATGCATATAGTTGTAAGTCTAATGAAGCGGAATTTTAATATTTCGGTGGTTGATTTGGATTCACGGCAAAAATCGCTTGCGCGCTATCTAGAAAATAGATTGAATTATGCAGAAAAGCATAAGCTTCAGTTGTCAATACCGGATGTCTATATCCTGTCTAAATCACAGGAAGGCGATATTGACAATATGATGTTTGAAGATACAAAGAATTTTACCGACCTGATTGAAGAACTTCACAAAGATTCAGATTTTATACTCATTGATTGTCCTGGGACGGATTCAAACCTTGCCAGACTGGCTCATAGCGTAGCGGATACATTAATTACACCGATTAACGATAGTTTTGTTGATCTGGATCTTTTGGCAACGGTTAATTCTGATACTTACAAAGTGGAAAAACTAAGCCTTTATAGTGAAATGGTTTGGGATGCGCGCAAGCATCGTGCCATGACGGATCGTGGAACTATTGACTGGATTGTAATGCGGAACCGTGTTTCTAATCTGGATGCAAAAAACAAGCGTCGTGTACATGATGCACTTAAAGAACTACAAAAAAGGGTGTCGTTCAGGTATATTCAGGGATTGGCCGAACGTGTTATTTACCGGGAATTATTTCCAAAGGGATTAACATTAGTTGATTTTCCAGATACTGAAGAGAAGGTCACACTTTCTCACATTGCGGCTCGTCAGGAAATTCGCAGGCTTATGTCCGATCTTGGCTTGCCTGGATGGAACGAGGTAAAGGGAGTAAAGGCTGAGACAAGGTTTTCTGCTTAAATGATCTTTTATTTACTGATTTTTGTATTAGGCGCTGTCATTTTATACTTCGCCATATCGAATTATCTAAAAAATCAACCTGAAAAATTTAATGACATGTTTGGTAAGGTGCTTGGTGTAGTTCTGGGTGTCGTGGGCTTTTTCTTGCTGATAAGAGGGAGTATCCCTGTTGGTATAGCACTCGCGGCGGGGGCTGTATTATCCTGGCAGGGTTCGTTATGGTCTTATTTACGTTCGCGTGCAGGAGTACAGGATAGCCCTGCTTCATTAAATTCGCAAATGACGAGGGAACAAGCTCTTGAAATACTTGAGCTTTCCGGGAATCCTACTGAACAGGAAATCAAAGAAGCACACCATAGACTGATGATGAAAATGCATCCTGATCAGGGCGGATCCGGTTATTTCGCCGCGCAGCTTAATCAGGCAAAAGATATACTACTAAATAAATAAAATAAGGACAGAAAATGCCCGTTAGTCATCAATTCAATCCAAGTATATTACGTGAATATGATATTAGGGGAATCGTCGGGGAAACGTTGACTGAAGTTGATGCAACAGCACTCGGCAGGGCTTTTGGTACCGTTATTATCCGAAATGGCGGTAAAAAAATATGTTTGGGGTATGATGGTCGTTTAAGTTCACCAATGATGGAAGCAGCAATTCTGGAAGGGCTGATCTCAACCGGATTGGAAGTAATATGCATAGGGCGAGGTCCTTCTCCTATGCTCTATTATTCAGTATATGAACTGGATACGGACGGCGGAGTTATGATTACAGGCTCTCATAATCCTCCAAATTATAACGGTTTTAAAATGATGATTGGCAAAGGGGGATGTTACGGTAAGCAAATTCAGGAAATAGGACGGATCAGTGCAAGCGGCGATCTCGAGCACGGTACAGGGGTAGTGACAAAAATAGATATTTTTGATCGTTATGTTGATCGCATGTTACAGGATGTGGATTTTGACGCCCTTGAAGCAGCTGATATGACCGTTGGGTGGGATGCTGGAAACGGTGCAGCAGGTGATGTTATTTCTGCATTAACAAAAAGGTTGCCTGGTAAGCATATATTACTTAATGAAAAAATTGACGGTACATTTCCATCCCATCATCCTGATCCGACTGTTGCTGAAAATCTGGTTGAGTTACAAGACGCAATCGCAGAACAGAATATGGATATGGGTGTTGCATTTGACGGAGATGGCGACAGGATTGGAGCCGTTGATTGCGGTGGTGAAATTGTATGGGGTGATCAGCTATTGGCAATTTTGTCACAAGATGTGCTTAAGGACCGGCCAGGTTCAAAAATAATCGCAGATATTAAGTGCAGTCAGGTTTTATTTGATCATATTCAAAAGCTGGGCGGCGAACCAGTTATGTGGAAAACGGGTCATTCGCTGATTAAAAGTAAAATGGTTGAACTTGATGCTCCGCTCGCCGGTGAAATGAGCGGTCACATTTTTTTCAAACATAAATACTATGGTTTTGATGACGCGGTATATGTGGCTTTAAGGTTATTAAACACGGTTGCAAAAACAGAAGGTGGTCTTGAAAGTCTGCGAAAAAGCCTTCCTGCTGTTGTTAATACGCCGGAAATAAGAATTGAATGTGATGAAGGTCGGCCTTTTGTCGTCGTCGATGAGGTATTGGAACGTTTAAGAAAAACGGATGCCAAAATTAATGATCTGGACGGCGCGCGCGTGCTTTCTGATGATGGTTGGTGGCTTATTCGTGCATCCAATACACAAAATGTTATCGTTGCGCGTTGTGAAGGAAAGGATGCTGAGGCCTTAAAGCGCGTCTATGATGATCTTTCTACTCAGCTTAGATTAAGTAATGTTGAACCGCCAGCGCTTCCTTAATTGACAATATTTCCTGTTTATTTTTTGTTAGTATGAATTATGATATGATTAATTCGACTGGTTTCTGTTGGTTTAACCAATAAAAATAAGGTTGAACCCTTTATTTTTTCAATATGATTTCTATCTTTAAGGTAGTGGTATAATTTAAAAGACGATCAGGTAAATGAGCGATAAAGAAAATAACAAAGATGGTGGCACGCAGGGTTCGGTCATTACCAAAGCGAAACCTAAGACCAAAAAGCCGTCCATGTATAAAGTTCTCATGCTGAATGATGACTATACACCAATGGATTTTGTTGTTCATGTTTTACAGAAATTTTTTAAAATGCCGGAAACAGAAGCGATGCGGATCATGTTACAAGTACACCAGCAGGGTATTGGTGTTTGTGGTGTATTCAGTTTTGAAGTTGCAGAGAGTAAAGTACATCAGGTAGTTGATTATGCTCGAAAAAACGAACACCCGCTTCAATGTACATTGGAAAAAGACTAGTCAAGGAGATAAGCGTGCCGACATTCTCACCAAATCTGGAACATACTCTTCATCGCAGCGTAGCAGAAGCGAACAAAAGAAATCACGAGTTTGCAACTTTGGAACATCTTTTGCTTGGGTTATTGGATGATAAGGATGCGATAGCAGTACTTCGGGCTTGTGATGTCAATATTTCGCAACTCCGAGCCGAACTTAAGGCTTATCTTGATCAGGAACTTGGAAATATTACAAGTGATAGTGAAGTGGATGCGACACCGACCGCCAGCTTTCAGCGCGTTATACAGCGCTCAATCCTACATGTGCAGAGCAGTGGACGTGAAGAAGTGAACGGTGGAAATGTGCTTGTTGCTATATTTTCTGAGCGTGAAAGTCATGCCGTATTTTACCTTCAACAGCACGAAGTTTCCCGACTTGATGTTGTGAATTATATTTCACATGGCCTTGCCAAATCAGGTGAACGTGAGGATCGTGAACCGGTTGATGGTCAGATGGAAGAAGAAGAAGGTGAGGGAGGCGCCGGATCAAAAAGTGCTGTTGAAAAATATTGTATCAATCTTAATGAAAAAGCACGTGAAGGAAAAATAGATCCGCTTATTGGGCGTGTTCAGGAAGTAGAGCGGACCATACAGATTTTATGCCGCCGATCAAAAAACAATCCTCTATATGTCGGGGATCCAGGTGTTGGTAAAACCGCTATAGCAGAAGGGCTTGCTTTAAGGATAGTGAATAAGGAAGTGCCGGAAGTTCTTCATAATGCAACAATTTACTGCCTAGAAATGGGTACAATTCTGGCTGGAACAAGGTTCCGTGGAGATTTCGAAGAGAGAATCAAGGCGGTTATTCGTGAAATCGAAGAAATGGATGGTTCTATACTGTTTATAGACGAAATTCATACGATCATTGGCGCCGGTGCGACGGGTGGCGGCGCTATGGATGCATCAAATCTTTTAAAACCAGCACTTGCTAAAGGTGCACTTCGCTGCATCGGGTCAACGACCTATAAAGAATATAGGTCATATATTGAAAAGGATCGCGCTCTTCTGAGAAGGTTCCAGAAAATTGATGTTGTTGAGCCGACGGCGCAGGAAACAAAAGATATTCTTAAAGGTATAAAGAAATATTTCGAAGAACATCACAATGTTAAATATAGTGATGAAGTGATTGAAGCTGCTGTTGATTTGTCGGTACGACATATTAATGAACGCAAACTGCCTGATAAAGCGATTGACATAATTGATGAAGTTGGTGCTTCGCAGATGTTATTGCCTGAACCTAAGCGCAAAAAAAACATTACGGTCGAAGATGTTGAAAATGTTGTTTCAAAAATGGCGCGCATCCCTCCCAAAAGTGTATCAAAAGATGATAAGTCGATCTTAAAAACACTTTCAAAAGATCTTAAACGGGTTGTCTTTGGTCAGGACCGTGCGATCGAAGTTCTTTCAGACGCCATAAAACTTTCCAGGGCAGGTCTGCGCGAAGATGATAAGCCGATCGGTTGTTATCTGTTCAGCGGCCCTACCGGGGTTGGTAAAACAGAAGTTGCAAAACAACTTGCAAGTCTGTTGGGGGTTGAAATAGAACGGTTTGATATGTCCGAATATATGGAACGTCATACCGTGTCGCGTCTTATTGGTGCGCCTCCGGGTTACGTGGGCTATGACCAGGGTGGATTGCTTACGGATGCTATTGATAAAACACCACATTGTGTGCTTCTACTTGATGAAATAGAAAAAGCACATCAGGATATATATAATATTCTTCTTCAGGTTATGGATCACGGCACGCTGACTGATAGCAATGGCAAGAAGATAGATTTCCGTAATGTTATTTTAATTATGACAACAAATGCCGGTGCGGTTGAACTTAGCAAGGAAGCAATCGGGTTTGGTGTGTCCGATCAGTCAGGTGCAGATGAAGAAGCTATTAAAAAATTATTCACACCTGAATTTAGAAACCGCCTTGATGCTATTGTGCCTTTCTCAGAACTTCCTCCAGCAGTGATTGAACAAGTTGTTGAAAAATTCATTCTTGAATTAGAGATGCAGCTGGAAGATCGTGGGGTTCATATTAAGCTATCACCGTCAGCCAAAGCATTTATTGCCGAAAAGGGATATGATAAACATTTTGGTGCGAGGCCGTTAAAACGCGTCATACAGGAAGAAATTAAAAAACCACTGGCAGATGAGCTTTTATTCGGCAAACTTGTCGAAGGTGGAGAAGTAAAAATTGGTTGTAAGAATAAGAAGCTTATTATTGATATAGAACCAGGAAAATTATTATTGGAAGCAAAACCTAAGCCAAAGGATAAGAAAAAAGAGAAAGTTTCCAGTAAATAGAATTTTATATTCAACCATTAAGCACAGGTTCATGATAGTAGTGTATAATATCTGTTGTGTGGGGACATGTATCCAATAGGAGAACTGTCAAATGAATAGAACACTTATTACAACCATATGTGCATTTACATTATGTTATGGAATTTCTTTCGCTGAAACCGGCTCGGAACGTTTCGAA
This sequence comes from Alphaproteobacteria bacterium, assembly GCA_030432815.1. Lineage (GTDB taxonomy): Bacteria > Pseudomonadota > Alphaproteobacteria > Sphingomonadales > Emcibacteraceae > Pseudemcibacter. Next base: position 14,634 of record JAUILB010000035.1, read on the forward strand.
AAGGAAATGGAAAAATACAAACAAACTGGAAAGTTTGAGAATTGTATTTTTAACCGGTCAATAAAACGCACTAATGTTCTTGATGACAGCAATATCATTTTTGAAATGCGCAATAACGAAGTGTATCTCAACACTCTT
>JAUILB010000367.1 GCA_030432815.1 Alphaproteobacteria bacterium
AGAAAATAATGATAAAATTACTAAAACTAATCGCAACCACGGTTGGCTTATGTATTGCTGCTACTTCTGCAAATGCGCAGGAAGCTGTTAAGCGCAACGATGAAGGTCGTCTTTTTTATTCAACGATCGAAGTACCACCGCATGCTGCCCAGCTTTATGTAAGTGGCAAGGGCCCTGCTCAGATTAATCCGGATGCCGAGGGTGCGGCACGTTTCGGTACAACCGAGCAACAAGCACGCAGCACTTTTGAGCGCATTAAAGAATCTGTGGAAGCCGCAGGTTGGAGCATGAGTGATATTGTCATGGTTCGTGTGTATTTGGTGGCTGATCCTGAAATGGGCAAAATGGATTTTGCAGGTTTTAATAAAGCTTATCTTGAATTCTTTGGAACAGAAGAGCAGCCAAACAAGCCGGTTCGCGCAGTTGTTGAAGTTGCTGGCCTTGCTGTTGATGGATGGCTAATTGAAATTGATGTACGCGGCGCGCGTATGAATCCACAAAATTAATTTCAGATTTTAATATCTTTTTGCCAGAAAAGGCACTGACCATGTCAGTGCCTTTTTTTTATTGATTTACCCACTGGAAAAATTCAACCGTATAACCACCCGGATCACGAATTAAAAACGCCCGAATCGGGGCCGATTGGTTATTATAAATTTCCTTTTCAATTTTGATGTTTTTTGCGTTCAAGATTGCGCCATACCAATCATCCACCGCTTTTGAAACAATACTCACCATAACCGCACTGTCTTTGTTGGGTTTATGAAAGCCCCCATCGCTGTCTTTCACCACTCCAACAAAAGCACCCTCATTAAGCTTATAAATCTTAACCCAGTCATCATCATATGTAGCTTCAAGCTGAAGGTCTGTGCCATAAAAATATACAGCTTTATCCCAATCAGCCCCGCTGTAGTAAAGCATCGTGATCTGTTCATCTATATTCGGTAAATCCATCGTTCCCTTAAGACTCCTGTCCGTTTGTCCTTTATCCATTTGCACTGGTAGTGGCGTACAATCAAGCCCATCTATATTTTCACCGCTTGTATTAAAATCAAGAAATGACGTGGACGCATAGGTGGCAATGGTCGGCACGTTGCCCACATAATTAGTATCCATCACCGCGTGCTCAACGGATACCTGATACACTTCACCCGGACGAAATAAATCTTTGGAAATGGTTACGTTATCATCGGCATAAGTCAGATGCTCACCCCCACCAAACGGTACACCACTATGGGATATTTTTTCACCCTTACAATTTCCGACCACAGCAAAAACCAGATCATCAACAAATCCATTTTCATCCGGGCCGCCTTCTGTAAACGGGGTCCAGGAAATTTGTAGGTCCTGATCCGGATCAATCATACCATCTGTGATATCAATACCATTCTGATGTAAGCTTATTACCGGTGCAGCCGGAATGCGGGTGTTACCATCTTCTTTTTTGCTCAGTACTACAGGAATATTCAGCGTATTTTCACCTGTCTCCGTATAGGTAAACATATATTCACCATCCGGATAAAGCGCATCCAGATCTTCTTCCGTGCTATAACGTCCACCATGGGTTTCAAGTACGGATGGATGGTCGGCGAATGTCATCTGGTCAATGCCAGGATTATTCAATTTACCATTTGTAACGCGCCCATTTTCATTCACAAAAATTTCAGCGAAAAAATGATAATTGATCATTTCCGATGTTTTTCCCGGATGTTGACGAAAGTTGGCCGTTTTACCCACCACAAGAAATTGTGTGTCACTGCTGTTGATTTCTTCTTCCTGCGCACAGGCCATGAGCACCGTAAATGGTAAAATTAAAAGACTTGCAGTCCAGTTTTTTATCATCCTCTATTCCCAAATATTTATTTTAGTTATATGGTCAGAACCATATCTTAAATTGACGGGTAAGTGAAAGCGAAATGACAAAATCAACAAAGGAACTGGTTGCGGACGCGAGCAAGGAGATCGAGACCGTCTCCGTCGGGCAGGCACGGCTTATGATCGATGATCCGAAAAACACATTTGTTGACCTGCGCGATATACGCGAACTTCAGACAGAAGGCACAATCCCCGGTGCATACCATATGCCGCGCGGCATGACCGAATTCTGGGTTGACCCGGAAAGTCCCTATTATAAAAAAATATTTTCATCGGATAATAAATTCGTCTTTTACTGCAAGTCCGGCTGGCGCAGCGCGCTTGCGACCAAGGCGGCGCAGGAAGTCGGCCTTAAAAATGTCTGTCATATTGAGGGCGGCTATACGGCATGGGTGGGCGCCGGCGGCCCAACGGCCCTGAAATCACCCGGCAAATCCCCCGCTGAAAAAGAAGGGATTTATGACCTGCTGCCCTTCGTGGTGAACCCCGCGAACATTTCACGCTTTGAGAAAGGCAACGTGCTGATCGGCAACCGCAGCAAATACCCGTTCGAGCAAAGCTTTGTTACCTGCAACACTGTCGAGGAGGTCGCACAGGCGATCAGGGATATGGTGACCCAGGGCGCCGGTCCGTGGATGGCGGCGGCAAATGCACTTCGGTTTGTATCAAATGATGGCCCGGCGGCACTTCAATCCGCGCGGGATACCCTTGTCGCGACACGGCCCACCAATACCGCCATGAAACTGCGGCTGGATGATATCCTTGAAGCCGCAAAAATCGCCGAAGTTGAGGGCACAAATGTTGATCAGGCAATTGAAAAC
>JAUILB010000368.1 GCA_030432815.1 Alphaproteobacteria bacterium
AGGTAAGCCGAAAGCAGGCAACCAGCCCCAATCCAACCAATGAAATCAATGAAAAGTTTGTTCTCGATCATACCTACTCCCTTGTTTACTTGAATTTGTTTTTTTTCTGTGTAACATAAATTCAGGGATATTTGGGACAAATGATTTCTGAAATGTAAAATTTCTGAAAAAATATTTAAAGTACTAAGAAAAGTACTAAAAGGACTAACAAGTGCGTGATTTCGCCGATATTTTAATTATTGGTGGGGGTATAAATGGGGTTGGTATCGCTGCTGATGCAGCGGGCAGGGGGCTTTCCGTTATGTTGGTGGAGCAGAATGATCTTGGTTCCGGCACATCATCTGCCAGCACAAAGCTTATCCATGGCGGTCTTCGCTACCTTGAACATTATGAATTTTTTCTGGTCAGAAAAGCGCTTAGGGAACGGGAAATACTTCTTACCGCCGCGCCACATATAATAAAACCAATGCGTTTCTTGCTCCCGCTTCATAAAGGATTACGTCCTTCCTGGCTCATCCGCTTAGGGCTTTTTATATATGACCACATGGGGGGGCGGGAAATTCTTCCACCGACGTCGAAGGTTGATCTGACTTCTGATGAATATGAAGGAATCCTAAGAAGCAAATATAAAAAAGCCTATGAATATTCAGATTGCTGGGTTGATGATGCGCGGCTGGTGGTTTTAAATGCCTGTGTTGCGCGTGATAAAGGCGCGGAAATTTTACCACGGCACAAAGCGGTTGCGGTAACGAGATCAGATAATCAATGGCATATTGATATAAAAAACACCGTAACCGGTGAAATCCGCCAGGTAGCTGCAAAGGTCGTGGTCAATGCAGCGGGGCCCTGGGTTGACAAGGTAATGACGGAGGTTTTAGGTCGCGCTTCTTCTGATATGTTGCGCCTGGTTAAGGGAAGCCATATTATCGTACCGGAAATTTTTTCGCATGACCGCGCCTATCTGTTTCAGGGATCGGACGGGCGGATTATATTTGCTATACCATTTGAAAATGAATTCACCCTTATAGGAACCACGGATCGGGATTATGAAGGTGATCTTGAAAATGTGCAGATTTCGGAGGGGGAGATTTTTTATCTTTGCGAAATGGCCAGCGGTTATTTTAAAAAACGGATTACCCCAGATCATGTTGTGGCGACTTATGCGGGTGTCCGTCCACTTTATAATGATGGCGCCAGCGCAGCACAGGAAGCTACCCGTGATTTTGTGTTGGATCTGGATAAACGAAAAGCGCTTCTTAATGTAATTGGTGGAAAAATAACCACATACCGTGTCCTTGCGCAACGAGTACTTCGGCAGTTAAAACGTTATTTCCCGCACATGAAGGAACAGTGGACAGAACATAACCCACTTCCCGGGGGTGATTTCAAATATGAAAATTTTGATAAGGAGCTTAAGAAGCTAACGAATAAATACAGCTTTCTGGATTTCAAAACCATCAACAGGTTGTTCAGGGCATATGGCACAAAAGTGAACATTTTACTTGGTGATGCAAGCGGTCCCGAAGATCTGGGCGTGGATTTTGGTGTTGGACTTTTTCAAAAAGAAGTTGAATATCTGATAGAAAATGAATGGGCTATGACAGCGGATGATATTTTATGGCGGCGAACCAAATTGGGATATCACATGACGGATGACCAGAAAAATAGTCTATCAAACTGGATTGCTGATAACACTTAGCTATAATTCATATCAATAAAGTTGACCATGTGATGTATTTTCGTGGTTTGAACTTACACGGGGGTTAAATGAAAACATATTATCAATTATTATATTTGATTATATTATGTAGTGTGCTGCCAATAACATCTATGGCACAGGAAAAAAAGTCGGTCTCGGCTGAAGTCTTGGGAAGCTTACCAGAAGTTATAAATGTACAGATCTCGCCAGACGGTAGCAAGTTTCTAATGCTGCGGAATATTGATGGTAAATTTACCTTGGTTACCGGGAAACTGGATGGATCCTCCAGTGAGAATATTATTCCTTATGATGACGGATTATATAATTGGGCAATATGGGCGTCAGAGGATCGTATTCTTGCAAGTGTCAGGTTTCAAGGCCATGAAGACCGCTCCATGAACCTTCGGGTTGCATTGCAGCGACGCTTACTATCCATGCACTGGGATGGAACCGATATTATAAACCCGCATCGCTTTCGGACGATAGGTCGAACAAATACACGATTTACGGTAAGGCAACCGCAAAATCAGGATAGAGTAATTGATATTCTGAAAGATGATCCTGACCATATTATGGTTCAAATGGATTTGAATAAGCCGGGCGAGACCGGTGTTTATAAAATAAATATCAAGACAAGAAAGAGAACACGGGTTCTTCAGCCGCGCAGGACGGTAGACTTCTGGATGACTGACAATGAACATCAAGTCCGATATGGAGAAGGCAGGAGCGAACTTAAGGGTAGGGGAGTTTCGCGTCATGTCGCTTTTTATAGAAAGACAGTTGAGGATAAGTGGATAACCCTATTTGATTATGATCAGGCAGAAGAAGAGCGCCCTTTTTATTTCGAAGGTTTTAGCAAAGATCCAAATATTATCCTTATCACTGCAAACGATGTAAATGGAAAACTGGCTTTGTTCAGTTATGATGTAAACCTGCAGCAGAAAATCAAAAAAATTGCTGGTGATCCTTTGATGGATATTGTTGATGTGG
>JAUILB010000036.1 GCA_030432815.1 Alphaproteobacteria bacterium
AATGCTGAAAATAATAAACCACGGGCCAGAGATATCGGTATTGATGTGGGTACAATAACCCCTGGGCAATATAATGCCATTACTGATGTTAAAGGTGTTCTTGTTGGGCACCATACAGTTAATATTGGTGACGATATAAGAACAGGAATTACAGCAATTATACCGTCGAGCCATGATTTATACCGTTATCCCGTTCCGGCATGGATCCATTCGGGAAATGGTTATGGAAAATTAATTGGTGAAACACAGGTGCGAGAATTTGGTGAAATTGAAACGCCAATTATTCTTGGTTGCACTCTTTGTGTCTGGACTGCCGCCGAAGCATTGAAGGATTGGACGCTTGATAAAAGAAATGCCGGTCAGCATACAGTAAATCCGGTAGTGGGTGAAACAAACGATAGCCGCGTAAACAATATGTGGTCCGCGGACAGCGCCCGGGAAGAATATACAATTGCGGCGCTTAATGCCGCAAAATCGGGTCCGGTAGAAGAAGGTAGCGTCGGCGCCGGTCGCGGAACGCAGGCCTTTGGCTGGAAGGGAGGTATCGGGACAAGTTCAAGAGTACTTCCGCAGAGCCTTGGCGGCTATACGGTTGGTGTTCTTGTACAAACCAACTTTGGGGGTGATCTTAATATCAATGGTGCACCGGTTGGCCGCGAACTGGGGCAATATTCCTATAAGACACAACTGGAAGAAGCGCGCCGCAATGAAGTACCGATGGATGGTGGGTCAATGATGATGGTCGTTGCGACCGATGCGCCAATCCTCTCGCGGAATCTTGACCGGCTTGCAAAGCGGGCAATGATGGGATTGGCCAGAACAGGGTCAGTGGCACATAACAGTTCCGGTGATTATGTTATCGCCTTTTCAACAAGCGAAGATGTCAGACGTGACCGTGGTGCAAGCGAACCAGTACCATCAAAAACACTCAGCAATGCGGCTATGTCACCGCTTTTCCAGGCCGTCGTGGAAGCTATACAGGAATCTGTTTATAATGCGATGCTCAAAGCTGAAACAGTAACAAGTAGCCGCGGGACTTTGGAAGCCATTGATGTTGAAAGGGTCAAGGCAATAGTTGAAAAATACAATGTCACTGATTTCGATAAAAAACTATCACCTGGTGCGGTAAATGAATAAGAAAAAAGGCACAGAACAATTTATTGAAATTGCAAGGGCAAGTGCGCGGATCAGCAACGTTGTCAGCTCTACCCCGCTTATTAAAAGTAAAATGCTGAGTAAAGGCAAAACCGGGGTTTATTTCAAAATGGAAAATCTTAACCCGACCGGTTCATTTAAAATTCGCGGAGCAGCCAATAAAATATTATCTATGACTGATGAGGAAAGGGCTAAAGGCGTGGTTACTGCATCAACCGGGAATCATGGTGCAGGGGTTGGGTTTATGTGTCATGAAACCGGGACAAAGGGAACGGTTTTCGCGCCAAGCGATGTCAGTCAGGCGAAATATGAAAGCATGATCGCGTTTGGCCTAGATGTGATAAAAACTGATGGCGATCCTATCAACGGGGAAATAGCCTCCCGAAAATATGCGGCAGAAAATGATATGTCATTTATTTCACCCTATAACGATCCGCAAATTATTGGCGGGCAGGGAACGATTGGATTTGAACTTTACGCAGAACATCAGGATCTGGACGCTGTATTTATTTCACTTGGTGGCGGGGGATTAATGTCCGGTATTGCAGTTGCTATGGCCAACTTATCGCCGAAAACAAAAATTATCGCTGTATCTCCGACCAATTCAAATGTAATGCAGCAAAGTGTTACCGCCGGGAAAATACTTGACCTGCCATCAAAGCCAACTCTTTCAGACGGTACTGCCGGTGGTGTGGAACAGGGGTCAATTACGTTTGATTATTGTAGGGATTATGTAGATGAATTCATTGATGTAAGTGAGGATGAACTGGTTAAAGGGCTTCGCCTTTTCATTGAAGATACAAATACAATTGGAGAAGGGGCGGTCGGCGTGGCAGTTGCGGGGTACCTTAAACAAAGGGATCGTTGGAAAGGCAAAAAAACAGCAATTATTGCCTGCGGCGGCAACATAGCCAAATCAACCCTAAAGGAAATTCTCTAAAACATATTGATAGTTATTGACATATCAGGAAATATTTTTTATTTAACTAAATAGTTATTAACTAAATGGTTAAATAAAAATGAACAGCCACCAATTGGATTTAACATTTGCGGCACTGGCCGATCCAACGAGACGCGGGATACTGGAACGACTGTCAACTGGTCAGGCGACAGTTGGCGAACTTGCAGAGCCATATGATATGAGTATGGCGGCAGTTTCAAAACATATTAAGGTTCTTGAAAATGCAGGGTTGATATCGCGAACCAAAGAAGCGCAGTGGAGGCGTTGCCGTCTTGAAGCAGCACCATTAAGTGAAGCGCAAAAATGGGTTGAAAAATATAGAAAATTTTGGGAAATGCAGCTTTCACAATTAGATGAATATCTTAAGGAAGGAAATAAAAATGGTTGAATTTAGAAAAATTAAAAATCCGTTTTATGTAAAAGTCACAAGAGAATTTTCAATATCGGCCAACAAAGTTTTTGACGCGTGGATTGATCCTGAAGGTATTGGTAACTGGTTATTCAGCACCCCGGACGGGGAAAACAAGGTATGCGAAGTTGATCCGCGGGAAGGCGGTAATTTCAGAATTGGTGAACAGCGCGGTGATGAAATGGCGATGCATGTCGGAACTTATCACAGGATCAGCAGGCCCAATCAGATTATCTTTAGCTATTATATGGAACCAATCAGCGACGATCTTCCGTCGAATGTTACAGTAGATATCATGGAAAATGGCGATGGTTGCACGGTCACGGTCACCCATGAAATTGATGATATCTGGTCGGAATATGAAGAGAGCGCTGTAAATGGCTGGAACATGATATTTGATGGACTTGAAAAATACCTTATGGATTAAGGTTCCGTTTTTACTGTAGCATTTTCAAGTGCTGAAGCGGCATCACCATAAATACGACCTTCAAGTGACAGCTCCAAAAACCGGATATAGTCGTTTTTATCATCAATTTGCGTCCTTGCCATCTCAATGACCTCCAATTGGGAGGTCGCTGACAGCTGATATTTTTTTATAAGTGACATCATTTCTTGGCTTATTTTATCAAGTTCATGACGAATATTTGTAATGGTAAGCTCTTCTTTTGTGAGCATCGATTTGATCGTCTCCATGCTGTAATTAATTGTTAATCATTAAGACCTAGATTTATATTTTACAAATAAAATATTCTTTGTTTCTCTATAGCTATGCAATAAACTGTCGTTATAAATAGAATATAGATAAATTCGAGTATCCATGAGTTTGGGAAATAGTGTGGCAATCGATGATATGCAGGAGTAGAAACAATAATTGACATTGAACGTATTACGGAAAGTCCTGATAATCCTGTAAAGAGCGGGCCCATTCTACGCGATCAATTAAGATTACTTTTTTCACATATTATTCCGAATACAATAGGCAGCTTAGTCGTTATTGCGACCTATTTTTGGCTATTCTTAGGTTATTTTTCATCAAATCTGCAATATTATTGGCTAGCCACGATGTCAGCTTTGTTAGTCGCCCGGCTATTTTTTTATTATAAAGCATTAAAATCGGATTTAACTGAAAATGCCAATAAATGGCTTTTGCTTTACAGCTTCTTATTGTTCGCTATTGGGACGGTTTGGGGAAGTGTGCTTATGGTGCCAATTGAATTTGCTGATAATGATATTTTTTCCTTAACAGCAATTGCACTTTTGTTGGGACTTGCCTGTATTTCTTCAATCAGCAGTGCCGCCCATCCTGTTGCAATATGGTCTTTTTTGGCGCCCATTGGGCTGATTACGTCAGTTTATCTGATTAATTTACCAACGCGTGAAAACGGAATATTTCTTGGAATATGTACATTGGCATTTTGTAGCGCGGTGGGATTTGTAGGGCACACCATTCATAAAATGATCGTCAGCGCACTATATTTGCAGAACAGAAACGCTACATTAATGGATGAAGTTGTGCATATAGCAAGACAAAACCAGAAATCATATGAAGGTTTTCAAACATTGCTGGATAATCTTGGTGCTGGTGCCGCTATGTTTGATGGTGGTCAGAAAATTGTTTCATGGAATAAATCATTTGAAAATATTTTTAATATTCCCACCGGACTTATAAAGCGCGGTATGGGACTTCACGAAATTATTCGCAAGGTCATAAGACAATCCTGGCAAAATAATATTGATGTAAATCACGCGGCCAGTGTACATGTTGAAGAGCTTCTGGCGGATAATGACAACAGTGAGATGGTTAAACTTGTGCTTGCTGATGGTCGAAACCTTTACAGTAAAGTCATGCGGATCAATGATGATCAGATGGTTATTAATTATACGGATGTCACATCGCTGGAACAGGCCAGGGCCGATGATATAATTCATGTTTTACAACATGACAGTCTAACAGGTCTTCCTAATCAGGTTTTGCATAAAAAAGAAGTTCGCAAGCGTATCGTAGATATGAGAAGAGACAGTGCCTCCAACGATAATAATGGTGAGGGGGGGCAGTTTATGGGGCTTGTACATTTTGGCCTGGATTCGCTAAATGAAATTTATGAGTTCCTGGGCTTAAGTGCAGGTGATCAGGTGGTGACAGAAGTGGCAAGCCGTTGTCAGGATTTTTTATCAGATGATATTCATTTATCCCATGTTGCTTATGACGAATTTCGTATCATTACAAAACATGAAAAAAATATAGACGACGTAAAAAAACTTGTTGAAGAATTAATGGAAGTTATAAGTGCGCCTATCCAGATCGGTAATAATACAATAACCGTTACAACATCAGCTGGTATAAGTGTTTATCCTGATCATGCCGATAAAACGGATCCGTTAAACCGTAATGCAAAAATCGCTTTTAATAAAGCAAAACTGCCAAATCAGGAAAATATAGTTGTTTACGATCATGGGATGCATTCTGAAATAATGGAACGTTCCAATATGCTTTTTGATATTCGTGACAGTATATCAAAAAGCCAGTTTCTTCTTCATTATCAACCGCAAATTGATATTAAAGACAATCAGGTTATTGGCGTAGAAGCATTGCTTCGTTGGCAACATCCCGAAAAAGGATGGATATCCCCCGTAGATTTTATCCCACTTGCAGAACATACAAAGCAGATAATACCCTTAACGGAACAATTCCTGCCAGAAGCCTGTTATCAGGCAAAAATATGGAGTGAGAATGAGCAGTCACCCATCAAGATGTCCGTGAATATTTCACCATTTCATTTTCAGGAAAAAGGCTTCACAAATTTTATAAGAGATTGTTTTGAAGGTGCAAAGCTTGACCCTGCCTATCTGGATTTGGAAATAACCGAAGGGGTCATTATGAGCCAGACAGAAGAAACAATTAAAATTCTGCATGAGCTTTCTGAAATGGGTGTTCAGCTTTCCATTGATGATTTTGGCACCGGTTATTCTTCACTGGCTTATTTGCGCAGCCTTCCGGTTGACAAACTTAAAATTGATCAGACCTTTATAAAAGATATGATTGAGAGTGAAAGTGCACTTTCGCTAGTGGAAGCTGTGATACGGCTTGGTCACAGTTTTAATCTCAATGTTATAGCCGAAGGGGTTGAGACCGAAGAGCAGTTAAACAAATTATCCTCTATGAACTGTGATCAGGCACAGGGCTTTTTTGTGAAACGGCCGGAAAAAGCAGAAGATATTACCAAGTGGATCCAGGAAAAACTTTCGTAGTTAAGCCTTCTTTTTGTTTTATTGACAACCTTGGGGGTTTACTCATATAAATTGAGCGATCCCATTTAAATCAAGGGAAAAATCAAAGTATAGGCCATATCTAATGAATAAAAAATTCTTAAGCAAGTTAGCGATAATTTCACTCATTTCAATTAGTAATGTATTTGCCCAGGGAGTGCTTCCAGAAGTCCCGGAAGGGGCGGAGGCTATGTCATTAATGGGACAGCCACTGTCCATGCCAGATCCGACAAATGAAAATGTTATCAATAAGCTAGCGGAAGCAAAATATAAGTATATGGACTATCCAATGATAGCCGATAATGCAGTCTGGTATGGCAGAAGGCTTGCATATGCTGGTGATTACCGCGAAGCAATCAAAATTTTTTCCGAAGGAATTCTCGATAATCCCGACGATCCGCAATTTTACCGTCATCGTGGCCACCGTTATATAACAATTCGCGAATTTGATCGTGCCATTGCCGATCTTGAAAAAGCCGCTGAATTAATCAAGGGTACTCAAAATAAGGTTGAACAGGATGGAGCACCCAATGAATTTAACATTCCTATAAGTACCCTTCATGGCAATATTTATTATCATTTGGGTCTTGCGTATTATCTGAAACAGGATTTTGAAAATGCGAAACGCGTCTATGATTTGGACTTCGAAGTAGCGCGTAATGCGGATAACCATGCTTCTATCGCTCATTGGCGATACATGATACGTAGAAGACTTGGCGAAAGCCATGATCAGGCAAAACATGTGCTCGATCCTATTACAGCTGACATGGACATTCTGGAAAATCATACTTATCACAAACTTGATCTTTTTTATAAAGGCGAACTATCAGAAGCGGAAATTTCAGAAGGTATTGATCTTGAGGATTCAGCAGACGCAGCAACGGCATACGGTCTTGCCAACTGGTATTATTACAATGGTAATGAAGCCAAAGCTAAGGAAATGATGCAAAAAATGCTAAATGCCAAGGCATGGGGATCATTTGGTTATATTGCGGCGGAAGCCGATCTCGTCGCGATGAATTAAGACGGTATGCTTGATCCTGCAGTGATGATGGAATATATGCCGGCCTTCTGGGACGGTTTCATTGTGACGGCAGAAGTCAGTATCTTATCCATTATTGGTAGTTTTATAATCGGTTTACTGATCGCTTTATTACGCATTTCAGAAAATAAAGTGTGTAGGTTTGCGGCTTTATTTTATGTAGATATTTTTCGAAATATTCCATTTCTGGTTTTGATATTTTTTGCGTATTACGGACTGCCTGAAGTTGGTATCTATATTGATGCATTTTGGACGGGCTGTTTTACGCTCAGTATTGCTGTTGCTGCTTACGTAGCGGAAACAATTCGTGCCGGTATCCAAAATATTGATAAAGGTATTATAGAGGCGGCAAAATCATTCGGGTTTAAACGTGTGCAAATTTATACAAAAATTATCCTTCCCATCGCAATAACGTCATCCATTCGCCCGCTTGGGTCTGTGTTTATAAATCTGATACTTACAACATCAATTTTATCAGCGATCACACTTGGTGAATTAACGTCCGCAAGTAAAATTATTGCTTCAACAACGTTTCGCCCATTTGAAGTTTATATGTTTCTGGTTATTTTCTACGGTGTGCTTACCTTTGCTTTATCGGCTGTAATTGCCGGTTGGCATAAGTACCTCAACAGATATAATGAGGCTTAGCCATGTATGGTGATCAAGGCTTTACAATTTTCGATTTGCAGCTTTGGGCAGAAGGGCTTGGAATTACTTTTGGAGTATTTCTGTCATCTTCAATACTAGGCCTTATTTTTGGTTCAATAATTGGTCTGATCAGATATTACAATATTATAGGTATAGGTAGAGTTTTAATGTTGGGGAGTGAATTTTTAAAAAACTCTCCTGTTCTTGTTCAATTATTTCTTGTCTATTTTGGTATTCCAGCTTTATTTACAATTGATTTAAGCCCAGTAGAGGCAGCGATTATCACCTTAAGTGGAAATACAGCTGCATTCATTGCTGTGATTGTTATTTCTTCGATTGATGCGATTGATAAAAAACAGCTTGAAGCAGCCCGTAGCTTCGCACTAAGTGAATGGCAAATTCTTAGATTGATAATTTATCCTCAAAGCCTTGCCTTTGCCATGCCTATGTTTGTAAGCTTGGCGATTAACCAGTTGCAGGTAACGTCGTTGGTTTCCGTGATTGGTGTGGTTGACCTTACACGTGTTGGCGATATCATAAACCAAAGAACGTTTGAACCTTTCATTGTCTGGCCGATCATTGGAGTAACATATTTTGTTCTGGCGAAACTGGTTGAAAGAATTGGCGCGCGACTGGAGCAACGATTCAGTGTTCATCAGGCTAGCAGTGAAATATAATGAGTAGAAAATATGATTGAAATTCATGACCTCCATAAAGATTTTGGGGACTTGAAAGTCCTAAAAGGCGTTGATTTAAAAATCAAGCCAGGAGAGGTTGTTTCAATATTGGGAGGTAGTGGATCAGGAAAAAGTACGTTGATCCGATGCATAAATGGGTTAGAGAAAATAACTTCGGGCAGTATTTTTGTTGATGATTTTGATGTCAGAAATAAAAAAGATCTGATGGAAATCAGAAAAAGATGTTCTACTGTCTTTCAGCAATTTGATCTTTATCCCCATCTCAGCGTTTTAGACAATATTGCCCTGGCACCGATTAACGTGCTGAAGCAAAATAAAAAAGATGCAAAAATAAAAGCCATGGAACTACTCAGAAGCGTGGAACTAGAGGAAAAAGCTTCCGTCTATCCCGCGCAGCTATCAGGAGGGCAGAAACAACGTATTGGTATTTGTCGTGCCCTTGCGATGGAACCTAATTATTTACTTTTGGATGAAGTAACCAGTTCGCTTGATCCTGAGATGACCGCAGAAGTGCTTGTAATATTGAAGAAGTTGGCGAAGGAAGGTATTACAATGATTTCTGTAACGCATGAAATTGGCTTTGCACAAGAAATATCAGACCGCATTGTTTTTCTGGACGAAGGAAAGATATTGCAAAATCTGTCCAAGGACGAATTCTTTTCCGATGAAGGCGGTAAATCTGATCCTCGCATTGCTAAGTTTTTATCAAAAATGGGTAATCAATAATTCATTTTGACCCTTGCAAGGGAATCTGACAAAGTATCTGATAAAAGGAATTCTAATCACATGAACAGACGCAAATTTTTAAAATCATCTGCGGCACTTGCAACTGTGTCCATGGCAACTAATGCGGTTTTCGCCCAGGCGCAACAACGAAATAATAATTCAGAGGACAACATGATACTTTTAACAAATGGAACTGGCTGGGCTGGAATAGATAAAACGGCCAGTGAACTTGAAAAAGGAACCTACGGTATTGATGCAATGATTGCCGGCATCAGGATGGTTGAAGCTGAACCAAAAATTCGTAGTGTCGGCTATGGTGGTTGGCCAAATATACTGGGCGTTATGGAATTTGACGGTGGCGTTATGGATGGCACTACACGCCGGGTTGGATCAGTTGGCGCCCTTAAGCATACCTATCATGCGGCCGATGTTGCTAAGGCCGTTATGACGGAACTTAATCATGTGATGGTCACAGGCGATGGTGCTGACCGATTGGCTGCTGAAATTGGCCTGCCGAAAGTCAATACTTTATTGGAAAATTCAAAGGAAGTTTGGCTGCAAAAAATAAAAGACGTTCTTTCACCGGAAGAGTTCGAAAAATTCCCGGATATCCCACTAGCCCCTTTAAACACTTTAATCACTGACCCCGAAAAGGTACGTGATACGACCGTTTTTTTATGTAAAGACGCGAACCAGGGCATTCATGCAGCGACTAGCACATCGGGTTGGGGATGGAAATATCCCGGCAGGCTGGGTGATAGTCCAATCGTTGGTGCCGGTTTTTATGCTGATAGTAGGTACGGTGCCTGCGCGTGTACGCATACCGGTGAAATGGCCATTCGTTCAAGTACGTCACGTACGGTTGTTCTTGCCATGAAGCTGGGATATTCACTTGAGGACGCTGTGAAGCTTGCTGTTGAGGAAGTCGATGAACTCGAAACCGGCTTTATCGGACCACTTGTGATCCATGCTATTGATAATAAAGGTGGACATAAGGTCGTATCATATAATCTGGAAAAACCGGGTGAATACTGGTTCTGGAAACCATCAATGAGCAGGCCCGAACAACGTGTATCAGAAATGGTATAACCAAGTATGATTTATCTTATCCGAAGCACAGTAGTTTTCATGGTTATGTTGGGTTTCGGTTTCAGCACGGTATTAGCAAGTAAGCTGGATGATATCAAAGAAAGCGGTGTCATAAAAATTGGTGTGGCACTGGGCGGCGAACCAGTCGGTTTCTGGAATGCCAAAAACGAACCAATTGGTTATGACGTTGATTTTGCCAAGCGTTTAGCAAAAGCGCTTGGTGTAGAACTTCAAATGATTAATGTTCATGGCGACGCACGGATAAGCATGCTTATTTCAGGGCAACTAGATGTCGTTGTTGGTAATCTGACCGTTACGGAAGCCAGGCAGAAAGTTGTTGATTTTTCGGATGCCTATTTTCGAACAGGTCTGAAAATTGCCGTAAAAAAAGGTTCAGGTATTAATAAGATCACTGATTTATCAGGAAAACGTGTTGTTGTAGGCAGAGGCACCAGCGGGGCAGTATTTTTGGAACAAGAGGTTCCGGATGCCGAACTTGTTTTTACAGATAAATTTGCTCCGGATGGACTTTTGATGATGCGCCAGGGACGGGTCGAGGCGGGTATCGAGGATGGTTCATTTCTTGAATATATGATCGGCAGAATGAGCAACATGGAGCTTTTACCGGGGTCCTTTGAAAGTGGTGATATTGCTGTTGGAATAAAGAAGGGGCAGCCTGAACTGGTAGACTGGGTGAATGAAGTTGTTGCACAATATGTTCAATCGGGCGAATATAGTAAAAGTTATAAAAAATGGTGGGGTCAGGATGCAATACCGCCTGACTTAACCCAACCAAATTTGTAAAATATGGACGTAATAATGAAGTTTCTATTTCTCACATTAACAGTGTTTTGTTTAAATATAACAGTGGCTAGTGCTGATATTCTGGATGATATTAAAGAACGTGGTTTTATCAAGATTGGTATTTCTCTTGGTGGAATGCCCATGGGAGGCAGGGACGGGCGTAATGAACCCGTTGGATATGATTATGAAGTAGCGAAGCTTCTTGCCGCAAAATTAGGCGTCGATATTCGAGTTACGGATGTTTATGGCGATGCCCGTGTTAGCCTGCTTCAATCCGGTCAGCTTGATTTGGTCATCGGTAATATGACAGTAACTGAAAAGCGTGCCGAAGTTGTGGACTTTACCGATCCATATTTTAGAACAGGACTAAGAATTATCTACCAAAAAGGCCTGGATATAAAATCGCCTTCCGATCTTGCCGGTAAGAAGGTTGTGGCTGGCCGGGGTACAAGTGGCGCAATTTTTATCAGCGAACAGGTTCCTGAAGCTGAACTGGTATATACTGAAAATTTTGCACCCAACGGTGTGCTTCTTCTTCGTCAAAGAAGGGTTGATGCAGGAATTGAAGATAGTTCAACGGCTGATTATGTCATAAGTCAGATTGATAGCCTGTCTTTACTTCCCGGCGTTTTTGTCAGCGGTAATATTGCAATGGGTGTAAAAAAAGGACAGCCTGAATTTTTAGCATATTTGAATGAATTCATCGCTGAATATATTCAGGATGGTGAATACGAAAAAAATATTAAAAGGTGGTGGGGCGAAGACGCCGAAATTCCGGATCTGACACAATGAAAAAAATAACATTTGAGGTATGCGTTGATACAATTCAGGGCGCTATTGATGCTGTAAATAATGGCGCGGACCGGCTTGAGCTTTGTGATGCACTTGGTATAGGTGGTACAACGCCGTCCGCAGGATTAATGCAGCGCGCAGCAAAGCTTGGGAAACCTATTTACGCAATGATACGCCCGCGGGGTGGTGATTTTATCTTTAATTTTGAAGATATGGATGTAATGATGCATGACATTGATACCTGCCGCAAGTATGGTATGGCTGGTATTGTGATTGGCATAACTCACGAAAATGGTGCACTTGATATTGCCAAGCTTAAAAAGCTTATCGACCATGCTGAAGGACTTGGTGTAACGCTTCATCGTGCCTTTGATGTTACACCGGATACGTCGGAAGCATTGGAACAGGCGATAGAACTTGGCATAGAACGTATCCTTACGTCAGGTCAGAAAGAAACCGCGCTGGAAGGCGCGCTTAAAATCAAATCCGTAATTGATGAAGCAGATGGTCGTATTTCAATAATGCCGTGTTCAAAAATAAACCCGCCAAATGTTGATGCCCTTTTCAAGATTTTTTCTGTCAGTGAAATTCATTCCTCATGCCGTACAATGGTGGGCAGTCCTTATGCGGAAAATGCACCGAGCATGGCACCGGGTGATGATTTTTCCCGCCATATTACCGATCCAAAAAAGGTAAAGGCACTTTCAGATTATTTAGATAATCTTGCATAAGGAAGCGGACATTCAATAAATGCCTGAAAATAAGGGACTTTATCAACATTTTTTGGCCCGCATAAAGCATGTTGGTGATAAACTCTTTCTTAATGCGGCATATACAACTTACTTATATTCCGACATTGATCCACTATGTGCGAAAATACAGGCTGTAATGAGTGGTGCAGGTGTACAGAAAGCAAGCCGCGTATTGGTGCAGGTGGAAAAATCCGCTGAAGCAGTGCTGCTTTATTTGGCCTGCCTGCGTTTGGGGGCAATCTTTGTACCGTTAAATACCGGATATACTCAAAGTGAAGTTGCGTATTTTTTTGAAAATTCTGAGCCGGATTTGTGTGTTTGTGATCCTGCAAAAAAGAATATGTTTAATGCAATTGCCGATAAAAAACAGGTTATGACACTTGGCAAAAACCAAGATGGTGATTTTTGGGATCAGGTTCAATCGATTAATCGGGAAGTGGATATTGCTTTAATATCCGGCAACGATGTAGCGGCCATCCTTTATACATCAGGAACGACAGGCCGTTCAAAAGGGGCGATGCTTAGTCATGAAAATCTTAAGTCAAATGTTGAAGTTTTAAGTACTCTTTGGCAATGGACAGAAGATGATGTGCTACTGCATACATTACCAATATTTCATGTGCACGGGCTTTTTGTTGCGCTGCATTGCGCCCTATGGACAACCAACACGGTGATATTTCACGAAAAATTTAATGTGAAAGATGTTGTTGCCGATTTGCCGCGAAGCACTGTACTGATGGGGGTGCCTACCCATTATGTGCGTCTGCTTGATGATGAAGGTTTTACACAAGAAACGTGTAAAAATATGCGTTTATTTTTATCGGGCTCTGCGCCATTGCTTTCAGAAACATTTAAACAATTCGAAGAAAGAACCGGACATAAAATTCTGGAACGATACGGTATGACAGAAGCTGGCATGATCACATCAAACCCATATGCTGGTGATCGTGTTGCGGGCACTGTGGGTTTTCCGCTCCCGGGCGTTGAGGCAAGGCTTGGTAACGAACAGGACGGAAAAGGCGTTCTGGAAATTAAAGGGCCAAATGTATTTAAAGGATATTGGCGTATGCCGGAAAAAACAGCGGAAGAATTTACAAGCGACGGTTATTTTATCACAGGTGATATATCAAGTATGGATGCAGACGGGCGCATTTCTATTGTAGGGCGCGCCAAAGATCTTATAATTAGTGGTGGCCTTAATGTTTACCCAAAGGAAATAGAAAGCTTAATTGATGAGATTGAAGGGGTCAATGAATCTGCCGTGATCGGTGTGCCACATCCAGACTTTGGCGAAGGGGTTACCGCTATTATTGTACTTGATGAAAATGTGACATTATGTGAAATTGACATCAGCATATCATTAAAAGACAAGATTGCGGCTTTTAAACAACCAAAAAAAATATTTATTGTGAGCAGTTTGCCACGCAATACAATGGGGAAAGTTCAGAAAAACCAACTGCGTAAGCAATACGCAGATATATATAAGTAACAGAGGGAACTATGAAAAAAATTATAGCAGTTATAGCGATGTTTGTTGTTACGGCAAATGCATATGGGCAGTCACATTTATTACCTGACGTACCGGAAGGGGCACAGGCTCTATCGCTGTTCGGTGAGCCGTTGACGATGCCGGCACCAAGACAGGCATTACTTGATAATCTTGCTGAAGCAAAGGCTAATTACGATGCTGATCCTATGAACGCGGATAATATTATCTGGTATGGACGTCGTATGGCTTACACAGGTGATTTTCGCCGGGCGATTTTGATTTTTTCAGAAGGCATAAGAAAACATCCAACAGACGCACGTATGTATCGTCACAGAGGGCACCGATACATTACTATCCGTGAATTTGACCGGGCTATTGAGGATTATGAAATAGCCGCAAGCCTGATTAAGGGAAAACAGGATAAAATAGAGCCGGATGGCGCCCCTAACCCAGCGGGTATCCCGGTGACAAGTACACATAGTAATATTTATTATCATCTGGGCTTAGCATATTACCTGAAACATGACTTTGAAAATTCGTTGCGTGTTTTTAAGATGGGACGTGATCTTAACCTTAATGACGATAACACATCATCAACAACACACTGGATATATATGAACCTGCGCCGTCTTGGCCGTGATGAGGAAGCAAAGGCCGCTCTCAATTATATCAATGCCGATATGGATATTATTGAAGTTCATAATTACCATAAGCTTGATATGTTTTATAAAGGGGAGGTACCCGAGGAAGAAATTGTTAATGCCGACCCAAAAATT
>JAUILB010000369.1 GCA_030432815.1 Alphaproteobacteria bacterium
GGGAATAGCTCTTATCCAAGTGATATTCAGCCTCTACCAAAACCTTTATTCCCACCAAAAGGTTATATTTATGAAGATAGTTAAGCTGGAAAATTTCGTCATCTGCGAAATCTTGGCAATTTATTAAGTTTATTAAATATTCTTTCAGTGACTTACACAAAACTGGCGGAGAGGGTGGGATTCGAACCCACGAAGGGCTTGCACCCTTGCTGGTTTTCAAGACCAGTGCATTCAACCGCTCTGCCACCTCTCCGGGGAAATTGCTGCGTATTGCGTGTGACAAGAGGATTTAAAGGATAGCCATCATCAGGTCAAGAACAGAATCATGTTTTTTCAAATAAATAATATTTTTGGAAAAATTGCTATTTGCCTTTGAATCGTCATGATTTTTAAACTATATAATATTACAAATTAATAATCATAACATATATGCGAAATTATAAGGGCAGATCAGTGATCAGAGCGGTTTTTATAACTCTATTTTTTAGTCTAATGACAATTGGTTTTTCAATTGCTTATGCACAAAGGCAGGTTGAGGATAACCCGGTGCCTTTCGATGAATGGCTTGCTGAACTTAAAGCAGATGCCCTTGCAAACGGCATTTCACAGCAAACGCTTGATGCGGCGTTTGAAGGATTAACCCCCAATGAGCGCGTTGTTGAACTTGATCGGCGCCAGCCCGAATTCACACAGACCGCTGAAGAATATCTTGAGCGTCGCGTAAGCCCCACTAGAATTAAAAATGGCCGTGCCAAAATGCAGGAATTTGCATCCGTTCTTAACCCGTCTGCGCAAAATATTGCTGTTCAAAAACGTTTTATCGCCGCAATATGGGGTATGGAAACCAATTATGGAACCTATACCGGGGACTTTAATGTGGTTCGTTCTCTCATGACGCTTGCTTATGATATGCGGCGCAGTGCTTTTTTTAGAAAAGAGTTGCTTAATGCCCTTACCATTCTTGAAGAAGGACATATCACACCTGATAAGATGATTGGCTCCTGGGCAGGAGCAATGGGGCAGGGGCAGTTTATGCCAACCAGTTTTTTTGCCTATGCTTATGATATGGACGGAGATGGCAAAAAAGACATCTGGACCAATGAAGCGGACGTTTTTGGATCTATCGGTAATTATCTGGCTGTTCATGGGTGGAAACCTGACCAGACCTGGGGAAGAGAGGTAAAACTTCCCGAAGATATGGCCGAAAGACAGGCACTTCTTGATTTGACACATGAACCAAACCCACCTGCGGCATGCCGCCGCGCGCTTAGGGATCATAGCAAAAAATATTCACTTGATGAGTGGCAGGAGATGGGGGTGCGGAACCTTGATGGTAGCGACCTTCCCAAAGTGACAAGCACGAATATTGAAGCAACACTGATTACGCCAATGGGGATTGATGGACCGGCGTATCTTACGTATCAGAATTTTCGCTCAATCCTTACTTATAACTGCTCAAACCTTTATGCACTTGGGGTAAGCTTACTTTCTGACGAACTTAAATAGGTTTAATTGAAGATGAAATATTGCAAACTCATATGTTTTTTCTTTGTGACAGCGATTTTAAGTGCTTGTGGCCCGGAACCGGAATTACAGACATCTGCCCCTCCGGCACCGGGTGTTAAGATCGGGGAACCCTATCAGGTGGCGGGACGGTGGTATACACCACAAGAGGATCCTGGATATAATCAGGTTGGCATAGCATCATGGTATGGTTCGGATTTTCACAATAAACAAACGGCAAATGGTGAAATTTATGACATGAATAAATTAACCGCGGCCCATACAACCCTGCCAATGCCAAGCTATGTTCGTGTAACCAATCTTGAAAATAACAGATCGCTCATCCTTCGGGTTAATGACCGGGGACCATTTGTCGGGAACCGGATTATTGACGTTTCCCGGCGTGGCGCCCAGCTTCTGGGTTTTGAAAAGCGCGGTACAACGCGTGTCCGTGTAGAAGCAGTTGATGGGCCCAATGCGCCTGTTCAGGTCGCGCAATCAGATGAGCCACCTCCCTTGGAGGCACAGCCTACGGCTCGAGTAGCAGTGGAAAGCATAGAGGTTCTTGAACCCATTCAGCAGGAAGTGCCGACACAGATGGCAAGCCTGACCCCACAACCGGCCCAGCAACAGGGTGACGACATTTATGTTCAGGTGGGAGCCTATAGCCAGATCGGCAGTGCGTCACGCGTTATGACACAGGTAAGTCATCTCGGTGATACGGGTATGGAAAGTATAACCCTAAACGGTCAAAGATTATATCGCGTGCGTGTTGGCCCCTTATTCACAACGACAGCGGCCAATTCGGCTCTGGAACAAGTACTAAAATTAGGACATAATACCGCCAAAGTCATATTTGATTAAAAGGTATAAATTTAATAACAAGGTATCAAAAATGAAATTATCAAAAGCATTTCGTCTTTTTCTTCTTAGTGGCCTTGCGGCAACTACATTTGCCTCAAACGCAAACGCGCAGACCCTCTCAAGCCCGGCCGAACAGGCTATATTGATCGAAGCCACGACAGGTGATGTGCTTTTTGAAAAAAATGCAGATGAGCAAATGACACCGTCATCCATGAGCAAATTGATGACAGTTTATATCGCTTTTCAACAGTTAAAGGCGGGAAGCATCAGCCTTGATGACGAATATTACGTGGAAAATACTCCAACCTGGCA
>JAUILB010000370.1 GCA_030432815.1 Alphaproteobacteria bacterium
GCCGCCGGTTAAAGTTACATTGTCAAATGTCATGCCGCAGCGCTTGAAGGCATCCAACCCGGCCTTCAAATTAAAAATAGCGGCTTCCATAGTGGACCGAATAAGGTGGGCATTTGTGGTATTCTGACTGTCCAGTCCGAAAATGGATGCCTTCGCATCAGGCAGGTTTGGGGTACGTTCGCCGTTAAAAAATGGAACAGTGATGACACCATCTGCCCCCGGTGGGATAAAGGATGCCAGTTTTTCCATTTTTTCAAGATCAACTTCAAGAAGATCACGCATCCGTTCGGTGGCAACCGTACAGTTCATCGTACAAAGAAGCGGCAGCCACCCACCCGTTGATGAACAAAATGCGGCCAGTTCGCCCTTAGGGTCAATTGCCGGTTTGTCATGATACGCAAATAATGTGCCCGACGTGCCCAGGCTGGCGGTAAGCTCGCCGCATTTTACATTTCCTGTCCCGATGGCGGCCATCATATTGTCACCGCCTCCTGCCGAAACAATAATATCTTGAGGTAAGCCAAGCGTACGGGCAACGTCGGGTTTAATTATACCTGTGATGTCGTCCGCTTCGATAAGGACAGGCAAACAGGGCGTAAGATCACGTTCGCTATCAAGAGCAGCGATGATGGGGGCACTCCATTTTCGGGTTCTGATATCAAGAAGCCCGGTTCCCGATGCATCCCCGCATTCCATATTGCGGTTTCCGGTCAGATGAAAATTCAAATAATCGTGGGGAAGCAGGATCGTTGTCATTTGGCTATAGGCATTGGGATTATATTTTTTAAGCCAGCGAATTTTTGATGCTGTATAGCCGACAGCGATGGGATTGCCCGCGATTTTAATGCATTTTTCTCTGCCGCCAACTGCATCCATGATGTCATCACATTCAGCCGTTGTGGATGTATCGCACCAAAGCTTTACCGGCACCAGAACCTCACCTGTATCATCGATGGCTACAAATCCGTGTTGCTGCCCGGATACGCCAATGGCCACGACAGTATCCTTTATCTTTTGATCGATTGCATTTACGCATTTGTAAAAAGCATCCAGCCACCATTCTGCGTGCTGTTCCATGGAACCGTCTTCGCGTGATATTAATTCAAGTGGTTGGCTTTTTACGGCGATGACCTTGTGTTCCTCAGGGTTATAAATAACAACTTTGACACTTTGGGTTCCCAGATCAACGCCCATTATGCTGTATTCGTCAATAATTATTTTAACTCCCCTGCGTTAGGAAATGATGTCTTTAGCCATTGGTTTTAAAAGACGAAACCGTTTATTTTTTATCCAGATATTTAGGCTCCAGATTAAATGCAATCACAGTTCGCGGTACCAGGCTTTTGCTTGGCGGTGCCTGATGCAACATCCAGGATGGGAACACCAGAATTTCACCTTCCTGCATTTTAGGCGAATAAACGGCGTTCACGTTCATTTCATCATTTGGGTCAAGAAAAGGACGGAACAACATTGTCGACCAATGATGTTCAGGGTCATACTGTGCATAAAAAACGCAGCTATAGCCAACGGGTTGATGTTGATGTGCGGAATGATCAGCAAGATTAATATATTGTTGGGCCCATATGTCCTGCAGCCGGGTATTCGTCTGGTCAAGCAGTGGTCTTATTTGCGGCTCCAGAAACTCATCCCAGATTTTTTCACGCCAGATCTGCTTTTTTCCGTAGTCTGTGTAAAAGCCCTCTGTCGGGCGGTATTCCGGATCTTTTGTGTCGCGAATTGTATCTAAAAGATAACCTTTATATTTTTCCCATCCCTGGGTTTTAATTCTATGTACAAGAGTAGGGAAAATTTTATACGTTACAGCTTCCATTCTCGTATCTCCGCATGCGTAAACTGTTTTTATTTCTGATTATTTTTGCTTAAGAGCACTCTATCTGATGCTATCCCGCTTTGCAAATTGTTGCCTATGCTGAAGGGATGCTTTTTAGTTGCCAAATACACCATTTTTATCGGGGATAATCCAGCTGTCTTCCTCAAGGTCAACGCCGCCACCCATTTCTTCGATAACAACACGGTCTATGATGAGAATTCCCCGCTCAGCCATCATTGTGAAGGTATCTTCGCCAAACCTGTCGGGTGTATGGTCGGGAAATCCCCTTCTGGTGCGCCCAATCCAATAATGTTCCGAAAAGTTTTTCTTATTAAAGGCTTTTTCAACCCCAGTTTTTCCTAGCATAAACCCAATTAACCCTCCCCATGTTGCGGTTGGGTTATCAGAATCCCAGCCGGCTAATGTGCCGATTTTAATTGTTTTAAGCAAATCTCCTTCACCATAAAACAGACTAACTAGACTTGCAGCAAAATTGATGCCGGCGTCATATTCACTTTCATAAAAATAACCATCACGGCTTACACGTTGATAACGGATATAAACGGCGTCCCGTGTTTTTTCCCAGTCGTCCTTATCAATATTGTTTTCATAATCTTCCTTAATGAAATCGTACATTTTGGCCGGGTATGAATTTTCCGGAAGTCTCATTCTGGCCTTTTCAGCCATCCACTGAAGTTTCTCTTTCATGGATAATGATGGATCGGCAACCGATGCTAAGGAATGCATAATCACATAAAATTCGGCGATCCATTCTGCTTCATCTTTTGCCGTTGTTCTAATTGGAAGATGGGCCATTTTTAATGCGATATCCG
>JAUILB010000037.1 GCA_030432815.1 Alphaproteobacteria bacterium
AACCGCATACCTTTTCCGCCGCCGCCCGCCACAGCTTTTATCAATAACGGGAAACCAATTTCACCTGCTTTCTCAGAAAGATATACACTATCCTGATTTTCACCATCATATCCCGGCACCACGGGAATGCCCGCAATTTCCATTGCTGCTTTTGCTTTGTCTTTTAATCCCATTAATTCAATGACATCAGCAGTGGGGCCAACAAAACGAATATCCACATCTTCACATCTGGCTGCAAATTCTTCATTTTCAGATAAGAACCCGTAGCCAGGATGGATGGCTTCCGATTTACTTTTTAAGGCTACATCAATAATTCTATCAATGTTCAAGTAACTTTCTTGCGCTTCTGCGGCGCCAATTTCATAGGCTTCATCCGCCAGCCTTACATGTTTTGCTGTTGCATCAACAGAAGAATATACAGCAACTGTTTTTATGCCTTTTTTTCTGGCAGTTTCAATTATCCTGCATGCAATTTCACCACGATTGGCGATCAGTATTTTTTCAAACATCTTTTACCCACTTCGCCTTTCTTTTTTCAAAAAAAGCATTTAATCCTTCTGTCGCCTCTTCTGATGATCGGGTTTTTGCAATACGCATTGCGGAATTTTGTCTAAGTTCGAAATCAATCGCGCGTCCTGCATAATCCCTGACCAGCAATTTGGCCTCTTTCATCGCATCCGGTGAATTTGCCAGTGCATTTTTTAAAATATATGCCAGGATATTATTTTTGGATTCCTCACTATCATAAATTTCGTGGACAAGCCCAATCGACTTCGCCCTATTGGCATTAAACAACTCACCTGTCTGGAAATATCTTCTGGCTTGTCGTGGACCAATTGCTTCAATGACAAATGGTGAAATTGTCGCAGGAATAAGCCCAAGTTTGACTTCTGAAAGTGCGAACTTACTGTTTAAATCCGCAATGACGATATCGACACAGGAAAGCAGCCCAATTCCCCCACCCATAATGGATCCATGGGCGCAAATTATCGTTAGCTGTTTTAAACTATATAAAGCATTAAGCATGTAACTTAACTTCTGGGCATCAATCTGATTTTCTTCGAATGAATATGTTGCTGCCCGCTTCATCCAATCCAGATCCGCACCGGCAGAAAAACTTTTCCCTTCCGCCGAAATAATAACCAATCTTATTTCCGTGCTTTTATCAATATCTTCAAATGCGGCCGTTAAGTCCGAGATCATATGTTCATTGAACGCGTTGTGAACTTCAGGACGATTTAAGGTTATTCTTGCAATACCGTTATTATCTTTTTCAAATTTAATCGTCATTGATCACATCCTGAATATACCAAAATTGGTATCATCTATTGGCGCATTGAGGCTCGCTGAGAGAGAAAGTCCGAGGACACGACGCGTATCAGCAGGATCAATTATACCGTCATCCCAAAGGCGGGCAGATGAATAATAGGGGTGCCCCTGACGTTCATATTGATCAGTGATCGGTTTTTTAAATTCGTCTTCTTCTTTTTTGCTCCATTTGGCCCCTTGCCTCTCCATACCATCGCGTTTTACAGTTGCAAGAACATTTGCTGCCTGCTCACCGCCCATGACTGAAATCCTGGCATTTGGCCACATCCAAAGAAATCTTGGATCATAAGCCCGGCCACACATGCCATAATTTCCGGCACCAAAGGATCCGCCAATAATTACTGTGAATTTAGGAACATTGGCGCAAGATACCGCTGTAACCATTTTTGCTCCGTCCCTCGCGATACCACCCGTTTCATATTTTTTCCCCACCATGAACCCTGTTATATTCTGAAGAAAAACCAATGGTATTTTCCGCGACGCACAAAGTTCAATAAAATGTGCACCTTTAAGGGCAGATTCTGAAAATAACACACCATTATTGGCCACTATGCCAACCGGCATTCCATATATGTGGGCAAAGCCACAAACTAGTGTCGTGCCATAACGTTTTTTAAATTCATCAAAATCACTACCATCTACAATTCTGGCGATTACCTCTCTTACGTCGTAAGGAATTTTTAATTCTGACGGGATAATCCCATAAAGTTCATCAGCCGCATAAGTAGGTTCAACGTTCTTTCTTAAGGCCAGATTATGTTTCTTTTCACGGTTCAGGTTTGAAACAATTGTTCTGGTAAGTTCAAGTGCATGATTATCATCATCCGCCAGATGATCTGCGACCCCCGATAAACGTGTATGAACATCAGCACCACCCAATTCTTCGGGGCTTACTTCCTCTCCTGTTGCCGCCTTTACAAGTGGTGGACCGGCAAGAAATATCGTCCCTTGGTCCTTTACGATTATATTTTCGTCACTCATAGCTGGGACATAGGCACCACCTGCAGTA
This sequence comes from Alphaproteobacteria bacterium, assembly GCA_030432815.1. GTDB lineage: Bacteria > Pseudomonadota > Alphaproteobacteria > Sphingomonadales > Emcibacteraceae > Pseudemcibacter. The sequence continues at coordinate 2,339 of JAUILB010000037.1, forward strand.
CAAGAACCCAAAACAACAGCAATCTGTGGAATATTCCGTGATGACATTTTTGCCTGATTGTAAAATATCCGTCCGAAGTGATGACGGTCCGGGAATACTTCATCCTGATTAGGTAAATTTGCACCGCCGCTATCAACCAGATAAATGCACGGCAGATTATTGGCCGCAGCAATTTCCTGTGCACGGATATGCTTTTTGACAGTCAGTGGAAAATATGTTCCCCCCTTAACCGTCGCATCATTACAAACTATGACACATTCCAGGCCCGATACGCGCCCTATACCGGTAATAATACCAGCTGCTGGCACCTCAGTATCATACACCTCATACGCAGCAAATTGGGAAAACTCCAAAAAAGCACTTCCCTTATCCACAAGCCGTCTGATACGGTCTCTCGCCAGAAGCTTGCCACGCTTAACATGCCGATCCCTGTATTTTCCGGGACCCCCTTTTTCAATATTTGCAATTTTGTTATGGAGATCAGAAACCAATTCAAGCATATTATCTTTATTCGCCTGAAAATCAGTACTCTGCCGGTCAATTTTACTCTTAATAACAGCCATATGCTATCACCTTCTCGAATTTCAGAAGGAATAATAGCAAAAAACCTATTATAGATAAAATTAATAATATGAATTCTTTTAATAGAAATTTTCTATAAAAAGAAAAACATTATCCTATTGGTAAGACGGAATCGAAGTTGGTTTGTCACGCGGCAAACTTGTACGTGACCAACCGGGGGTGTTTCTTGGTTTTGCGCTTGCTTTCACGACCCTTGGCGTTGCGACTGGTTTCGGGTCATCTTTGAACACTTCGCGCCAGAATTCAGCATTTAAATCACTACCCATCCGGGTTTCAGCATTAAGCAGTATTACAAGCGCCAGATCTTTATCCTTAGAATATGCCACCTCTGTTCGAAAACCGGCAACTGAACCCCCATGATAAACAAGTTCCTGCCCGCCGACATCGTAAATACGCCATCCATATCCATAATGCGCATTTTTAAGAACTGACCGCCAATTACGCTTGCGCATTTCCTTGCGTGTTCTGATGCGCTTTGTTGTAACAGTATCAATAACACCTTCGGAATAACTTTCCGGGAAATATCCCATCTGTGCCAACATCCATTTTGACATGTCTGCAACGCTTGCATTAACCCCTGCCGCCGGCAGTATTGAATAGTAGTTTGGCTTGACTTTTGTTTTCACCCAGCCTTTTCGCGTAAGAACATGCGGCTCCGCACGATTGGGCGTCGCAAGAAATGCCTCATATCCAAGTGATGACCTTTCCATATGTAAAGGATCAAAAATATGATTATGCATCAAATCCGTATATGTGGATGAAGTAGACTTTTCGATTACAGGCTGAATGAGGCTATAAAGCACATTTTGATAACCATAACATTCTCCCAACTTGCACATGGGATCAATTTCCTTGAACTTATCAATGATCCTTGGCATCTCGTAATTGGCTTCGATCAAATTATCATAAGCATTATGCACAAGACTTGAACTCTGGCTTAAAACATGACCAACAGTCAGGTTTGAGGAATAGCTTTTCGATTTAAACCTGAATTCGGGCACATAATCGACAATCTTGTCATCCCAGCTGAATTTTTGCTCTTCAATGAGCTGCGCTGTTAATCCTGCCGCAAATGTTTTTGAAACACTGGCAAGCCTGAAAACGGTGTTCTCATCGACAGGATCTTTGCTGCCTTTAGCACGTACACCCATACCTTTCATGGCCACTATCTCACCGTCTTTAATGATAGCATAGGCACCGCCGGGAACTTTATTTTCTCTTAATTTCTTTCTGAAATCCTGCTCGAAATTTGTGACAATTTCTTCAACCGATGCTGCATAGGCACCTGGCATAAGAATTAAAGAAAACAGAACTATTAAACGTAACAATCGCATGTATAAACCCGAATAAAATTCTTTAAGCTAACCCTACCCTAAAAGGGTTAATCTTTAAATAACTCGTGTAATTTTTGATAACTATACAATAAATAACCGAAAATGAGAACTAAAACTGCAACAAATATACCTGCCCATACCGGTCCAACGTATGTTTTTGCCAGTGTGGGAGAATAAAAAAGCGACAAAAAGCCCAGGAATTCTGCGATAAAACATGCCCAAAACAGCATTATTTTAGCCCACAAATGCCCCTTACGACTATAATAAATAATATTTCCTACAATAAGGGCGGGGGGAAGCCACCTCGTTGATGGAATAATAAAGTGGTGTTCAAGCACACTTTGCTCAAAAACTTTATAAAGCAGAAACAAAAACACTACAGATGCCAATGCTTCCGGCCAGCTTTTCTTCACCATATCCATCATTATCTCTCCCTGTATTTATATTTTTGGGCGAGCTTAAAACAAAATCTGTCATTTTACAAATAACTTTATTATAGATAATATCTATCAATTCATCATTTTGAGTAAAAAGTATCAATGATTGAAAATTACCAACTAAGATATTTTCTCGCCGTCGTGGAGACAGGTAGCTTCACCAAAGCGGCCAAACGTGTTTTCGTAACCCAGCCCACCCTTTCTGCTGGCATTAAAAAACTTGAAAGTGATCTGGGAAGTCAGTTATTTGACCGAACATCCAAACGGGTTTTTCTTACTGAAAGCGGTACGCGTTTTGTCCCCCACGCAAAATCCATACTTTATCAACTTAATCTTGCGGAAGCAGATATCAAGTCCACAGGACATTCACGCATTCTAAGATTAGGTGCTTTAATGACGATACCCTCCGCAGTTGTCAGTAACATACTTGCCGCATTCAACCGCGAAACAACAGGACTGGTAATCGAATTATTCGAAGGAACGGAACAGGAAATACAGAACAGACTAGATGAGGGAAAGATTGATATTGCCCTAACCATTATAAGGCCAACATTAAAACAAGCTCATGAACCACTTTATAAGGAAGGATATTCAATCGCCCTAGCGGATCATCACCCGCTTGCCAAACATAGCCCCATTCACCCGGCTGAATTTGCAGGTGAGCCAACAATTGTTCGATCGCGCTGCGAAATTTTAAGTGAAACGAGCCGCTTTTTCACTGATCATAATGTGCGACCCCGCCTTGTGTATAACACCAATCAGGATGAACGTGCGCTTAACATGGTAGCCGCGGGTGTAGGGTTCACGACAATGCCGGATCATTACACAATGGACGGCGTTAAAAGAATTAAAATGATCGGTTACGATTTTGAACGTGAAATTGGGCTCGTAAGGACAGATTATCAGCTTGGCGAAGAACGCACAGACCTGCTTGATCAGTTTACGGCCTTTGCAAAATCACATCTTCCGGAAATTACTTACGGGAACTGACTAAATATGCTTCTTGAACTGTTCAACGTTATATCCCCTGTTCTGTTTATCGCTTTGATCGGGTATATATGGGTAAAGACCGGCAATGATTTTCCGACGGATTTCATAACCCGTCTGAATATGAATTTTGGTGCACCATGTCTTGTTTTTGTTGGCATCCTTAATCTTGGCGATGATCTATCCAACCTTACAAATTTTATGCTTGCCGCTGCCGTTGCGCTTACTATTCTGCTCATTGCAAGTATCCTTTTTGTTTACCTGTTTAAACTGCCAAAACGGGCCTATATTATTGCCCTATCGACAACCAACTGCGGCAATATGGGAATACCGCTATGCTTGTTTGCTTTTGGCGAAGCGGGGATGGCATATGCGATTGCTTATTTCACAATCGGGTGCATATTTCAGTTTACGGTGATGCTTTTTATTTCCCATGGGAACCTTAACCCGGGGTCGTTACTTCGAATAACACTTCTGTGGGGCGTGGTCGCAGCCTTGCTATTTTTGGCAACCGATACAACACCCCCCGTATGGCTTATGAATGTAACCGAGCTACTTGCCGGATTTACGATCCCAATGATGCTAATCACGTTAGGTGCATCTCTTGCACGGCTGAAGGTAATAAAATTTGGTAAAATTATCTCAATAGGTACCATCAAAATGGCAGGTGGAATAGCAATCGGTTTTTTGGTTGCTGGTCTATTTTCTTTTGATGGTGTTGAGAAAAATGTACTGATCCTGCAAATGTCAATGCCCGTAGCAGTTTTCAGTTATCTGCTTGCTGCAAAATATGATCGCAATCCCGAGGAAGTTGCCAGCCTTATTTTCACAACAACTCTGACCAGTTTTATAACAGTACCGCTACTTTTGCTTTTTGCTTTTTAATCATCCGTGCCTTTTAAGGATAATGATAAAGCATGAATAGGCCCTGCAAGCTCATCAGCAAGAATTTTATAGATAATTCTTTGACGTTCCACCCTGCTTTTACCATTTAACGCTGATGCCGTCATATTAATGTGAAAATGGGTTTCACCTTCCGGTCTCGCACCAGCATGCCCCGCATGTTTATGGGATTCGTCAATCACTTCCAGAAATTCCGGTTTGATTGACTTATTCACCTTTAATTCAACATTTTCTTTTACAGTCATGCCCTTACTTTCATGAATTTATGATTTTGTATATAAATGCTATATAGGCACATGAAGTTAATAACAATAACAGAATGTATAATGCATGACAAAAGCCGCCACTAAGAAAGAGTGTGAATGGAACTCCTGTACACAGGAAGGCAGATACCGAATTCAGACCACTGCTGATAAGTCTGATATTCACTGGTTCTGTCAGGTTCATGCACGTGCATTTGACTTAAGTGTTATTAATCGGGGCCCTTTTATCGGATCAGCCGGGCCTAGCTGGACAAACAATGAATTTGTAAATTCGCAATCATCGGCCAACGGTTTTGGTGGCCCGATCCCCAATATAAATTCCAATATAAGAATGCGTCATATTTCAGAAAATAAAATCTTTAGTTATACGAGAGCGGATCTTCAAAATTTAAAAACACTTGGATTGGAAACAGGTGCCAGCAGTGAAGAGATAAAAAAAGCTTATAAAAGACTTGTCAAACATTGCCATCCGGACCAAAATCCCGACCTTGAGAATGGAGAATATATTTTTAACACCATCACTGAGGCGTATAACGCACTAAAAAATAAAGACTTTAAATAACTTCCCAAGCGATTGGAAAATTGAATGACTAGTAATTCAGTAAAAGACTCCGGCACTCCGGATATGCTTTTAAACGTAAATCAGGTATTTGGCATCGATTCCGACATGGAAATTCACGGTTTTTCAGAACCGAACGAGCATGTCCCTGAAATTGATGAAAATTATATTTTTGATCATGATACAACACTTGCCATACTGGCCGGCTTTGAACATAATCGGCGTGTTATGGTTCAGGGATATCATGGAACCGGAAAATCAACGCATATAGAACAGGTAGCAGCCCGTCTTAACTGGCCATGCCTGCGCATCAATCTGGATAGCCATATAAGTCGTATTGACCTTATCGGTAAGGACGCCATAACACTTAAAGACGGCGTTCAGGTAACAGAATTCAAGGAAGGAATTCTGCCGTGGGCACTACAAAACCCGACCGCGCTTGTATTTGATGAATATGATGCCGGCAGACCTGATGTTATGTTTGTTATACAAAGAGTTCTGGAAGTAGCCGGAAAGCTTACACTTCTTGATCAAAACAAAGTTATCCATCCGCATAAATCATTCCGTTTGTTTTCAACGACAAACACAATCGGCCTTGGTGATACAACAGGGCTTTATCATGGAACACAACAAATCAACCAGGGACAGATGGACCGTTGGAGTATCGTTACCACGCTTAACTACCTTCCCCATGAACATGAGGAAAATATAATTGCGGCAAAAATGCCACTCATGCAGAATGACGATGATTTAAAGATCATCAAGCAAATGGTTCAGGTAGCGGACCTTAGCCGCAAAGGATTTATGAATGGGGATATTTCAACGGTTATGTCTCCGCGTACTGTACTGACATGGGCCGAAAATTTCGAAATATTCAAAGATCTTGCTTTTTCTTTCCGCCTTTCGTTCCTGAACAAATGTGACGAACTGGAAAGACCGATTATCGCTGAATATTATCAGCGCTGTTTTGGTGACGAACTTAAGGACGTCCCGATCATCCAAAAAACTGAACTCTGAGATCAGGTAAACCCGTTTTGAGCAAAAGCAATTTAAACTCAATCGAAGATTTTAAAAGGGCTGTATCTTCAACAGTTCGTGCCCTTGCCAATGATGCTGACATTGAAGTCAGCTTCGGTACCGCACCTGCCCCCGCCCCGGGACAGCTTAGACTTCCGATGGTTTATTCAGATATGTCAACAGATGAAATCGCGGAAATTCGCGGCAAAGGGGACAGCTTTTCACTGCACAAACGCTATCATGACAACAACGTCCATTATAAGTATATGCCCAAAGGTGACATCGCCCAGTCGGTATATAACGCGATTGAGGATGCACGTGTTGAAGCAATAGGCAGCATTCAAATGAAAGGTGTTGCCAAAAACCTGAAAGCACATCTGGAAAAGCACTATAGAGATCATCAGTTGCCACGCTCTGAAGACGAAGGCGATGCCGCGCTTGGTGAAATTATGAAGCTTCTTGTGCGCGAAAGATTAACACATGAATTGCCACCTGAATCAACCAGAAAAGCAGTTAATCAATTACGCTACGAAATAGAGGAAAAAGCAGGAAGCCACCTGGATGAATTACTGGATAATCTGCATGATCAGGATAAATTTTCCATCCTGAGCCGCAAGGTAATTGCAGATCTTGATCTTGCAAAAGATTACAATGAACAACAGGAAAATGATGACGATAATTTCGGTGATGATCTTGATGATCAGCTAGAACAGCAAGAACAATCCGATGAAGATGTCGAAAACGAAATGGACCAGTCCGAAGACGGATCAGACGAAAGTGGCTCGCCGTCCGAGGATCAGGTAGATGATAGTGCAACAGGTGATCAGTCCACAGAAATGACCACCGAAGAATTGATGGAAATGCTTAAACAGGCCCAAAATGAAAATGCATCTCCACCGCGTAATGATAATGATCCCTTTGGTCTTTACTCCCTGGGGCCCGGTTACAGGGTTTATACCCGCGAATTTGATGAATGTATAAATGCTGAAGACCTGTGCGATCCGGAAGAAATGATCCAGCTTAGGAAAAAACTTGATCAGCAGCTTTATCATCTTCAGGGCATGGTATCCAAACTTGCCAATCGATTGCAGCGCCTTTTGATGGCAAAGCAAACCCGATCATGGGAATTTGACCTGGAAGAAGGTATCCTTGATACAGCGAGGCTTACACGTGTTGCCACAAATCCACTTTATCCGCTTTCTTTCAAGGTTGAAAATGACAGTGAATTTAAAGACACAGTTGTCACACTGCTTATTGACAATTCGGGTTCCATGCGCGGACGTCCCATTTCCATTGCCGCCATGTGTGGTGATATTTTAAGCCGGACGCTTGAACGATGCGGCGTACGCGTTGAAATTCTTGGCTTTACCACAAAAGCATGGAAAGGCGGAAAATCACGCATTGAATGGACAGAAAATGGCAAACCCGATAATCCGGGCCGTCTGAATGATCTTCGCCATATTATATATAAATCGGCAGACAGTCCGCTTCGCAGAAGCCGTAATAATCTGGGTCTTATGCTGCGCGAAGGACTGCTTAAGGAAAATATTGACGGTGAAAGTCTGTTATGGGCGCATAACCGGTTAATTAGCAGGCCCGAAGAAAGACGTATTTTAATGGTGATTTCTGACGGGGCACCCGTTGATGACAGCACCCTTTCATCAAATAGTGCCAATTATCTTGAAGATCATTTGCGCCATGTCATTGAAGTGATTGAAACCAAATCACCTGTAAAATTGCTGGCGATCGGTATTGGGCATGATGTTACGCGATATTATAAAAATGCGATCACCATAATGGATGCTGATCAGCTTGGCGGTGCAATAACTGATCAACTGGCATTGCTGTTTGAGGATAATTAATCTTCCGGCATTTCAAAATAATTACGGATCCAGTTTTCAAAATGGTCAGAATTTAATACACTTGCAATTCTCTCTCTCAAATTATCAATTTCTGCACCCGGCATTTTGTCACCTGCTGATCTGAAATCAAGTAAATCTGCGTCATAACGATTGTTAAGTCTGTCCTGTTCTTCGACATGGTGTCCAAATTCTACCAGTAATTCTGCCATTGACGGGCCAAGAAAACCGATAGAAAACGTCATGCTTTCCTTGATAGTTTCACCACTATGGGGGAATTTTGGCGGGATATAAAGAACATCGCCACGTTCCACATCCACAATTTCACCATCAAAATCCGTTTCAAGAATTTTTAAATCAAGCTGCTGTATATATTTTTCATTTTCAAGAATGTTATTCCCGATTTTCCATCTGCGCTTACCTTTACCCTGTACCAGAAACACATGATAGCTATCAAGGTGCGGGCCAACACCGCCACCGGGTACAGAATAGCTCACCATAATATCATCAATGAGCCACCGTGGTGAAAACTTAAAATATTTCAATAAATTGCTTGTTTGCGGATGATGTTTTTCCACATCCTGTACTAAAAGACTCCATTTTTCTTCAGGCAATGACGAAAATTTTTCTTCATCAAACGGACCATGTTCGCAGATCCAGTCAGATTGGTTTTCTCCGGAAACAACAATGCGCGAACGAACATCTTCTTCAAGTGATAGTCCCGCAAGTTCATCAGCACTAATCAAATCATTAGCAGGGTTCATATCCAGATATCCTTTAAGCAGGAAAGGTCTTTTATTCCAGTATTTATCGTAAAATTCGGGAATTTCCGGTAAATCGTCTAAAATCGCTAATGAGGTTTTCATGTTTTTTCCGCTCGTTAAAATTCTATTATGAATAACCTTACCGACAGTAATGTTACAAGATCAATTTTCTGGCTAGCCCTCATGATACAATTTCTGTTATCAAAATCAGACAACCACGGAAGCACCAATGACCCAATGGACCGTTTATATTTTAAAATGTAGCGATAAAAGTTATTACACAGGTATCACAAACAATCTGAAAAAACGTCTTGATGACCACACGAGCGGAAAAGGTGCAAAATACATGCGCGGCCGTACGCCATTTGATCTGGTCTTCAATGAACCACATCCGGATCGCAGTTCCGCCTCAAAACGTGAATGCGAAATCAAGAAATTAACAAAGACAGAAAAAGTAATACTTATAACGCAGGGTCGTTAATACTTATCATCCACCCTTCCAGCATTTCTTCTAAAGATTTACGTATATCCTGATTTTTTAGCGCCGCAATTAAGTTTGTGGTTTCCCTTGGATCACTTTTCAGATTATAAAGTTCGTCAAGCAGGTCTGCATCCGCATTTTGCCCAAATCGACGAACAAGCTTCCAATCACCCCACCTGACCATTCGAAGATGCGCAATACCGAAATTTTCCATATTATACTGCGCAAAAACGGGCTCAGGTTCTATAGTTTTATCTTCATTCAGGAAAACTTTTAAATCACGTCCATCCGGGCTTGCAGAAGCGGGGATTTCAATATCCAACAAACTTAACACCGTGGGGAAAATATCAACATTTGAAACCGGGGCACTTATTACTTTCCCTTGTGCTTCCTTCTTCGGCAGCTTTAAAATCATGGGAATTTTAATCGCTTCTTCAAAAAGATTGGCGATATTTTCACTGCCAACAACTTCACTCCCGGCAATTGCCCCAACAGCACCACGGCCAAAATAACCATGCTGCCCGATAATCATGCCATGATCACCCACATAAATAATCACTGTTTTATCAGCAAGTCCTAACGCTTCCACTTCAGCAATAACTTCCCCCACTGCCCTGTCAAGCGCATGGATCGCCGCATAATTATCCCGTGTTATTTTTTTAAGCCATGCTTCATCAACACCGTCAATTTTAGGCACTATCGGATCAATATGTGAAACTGCATCCAGATCCTGCTGCGGGACATCTTCCCAGGGTCGTTGTGGTTCCCTAAAAGAAATATTAAGTGAAAATTTCCTGTCTTTATTTTCTGCCAAAAATTCTTTGGCATATTTTACAAAAATATCGGACGTGTGGCCTTCTACCATTTTTTTCTGCCCGTTAATGTCCAGAACCGGATTAAAGGCCTTTAAATCCTGTTCATAACCGACAAAATAATCAAACCCGCGTCTTAGAGGATGGCGTTCCGGAGCCGTACCAAGATGCCATTTTCCGATCATTCCTGTTACATAACCGCTCTCTTGCAAAACCTGGGGATACGTAATCGCCGAAACATCAAGCCCGCGATCACGGTAGCTATCATTGAGCATTAAAAAATCATTGATCCCTACCTGACTTGGATATTTTCCGCTAAGTACTGCTGCACGGCTAGGTGAACAAACCGGCGCTGCGGCATAAGCATTTTCAAATCTGATACCTTGTTTTGCCAATTGATCAAAATTTGGAGTTACGGCATCAGGATCGCCATATGCACCCATTGCGCGCTGTGAATGATCATCCGGCATGATCACAATCAGGTTCATCTGATCAGCCCAAACTGACGCACAAAAGCACAGGTAAACACATATCACACGTATCATATTACTGAAGTACAACAGCTATTCTCCTCATTTAAAGTCCTGAAACAATAAACCATTTTCTAAATATTTGCCATTTTCATAATTACAGGGCACAATAAAGCACAATTTAAAAATAATTGAGAGGACGGAAAATGATTTGGACTATTATAATCGGGGGTATTGCAGGGTGGTTGGCCGGTAATTTTATGAAAGGTTCCGGTTACGGCATTCTTGGTAACATCATCGTTGGTATTGTTGGCGGTTTTGTTGGCGGTATGGTTTTCGGAATGCTTGGCATCTCTGCAGGAGGGGAACTTATCGGATCCCTTATCACCGCAACTATTGGTGCTGTAATATTGCTCTGGCTTATCGGGCTTATAAAGAAATAGATTACTAACCGGAAATAAACATTTTATATATCCGGATGAAAACTTCTTATTTTTTCAATATAATCGGCGGGAAACTTTAATTTTTCCGCCGGTTTTGCTATCCGCTCCACATGGTAGACTTCAATATCAGTATTAATTCTGAAACCCTAAAAACACCCAAACCTTTACATTCATTGATCATCTCCCATAAAGTAAATCATATTTTATTCTAGAAATACGGGTTAGCATATATGAAACTTGATCAGTGTCTCAACATCGATGACTTCCGTGAAGTGGCACGCCGCCGTGCGCATAAAATGGTATTTGATTATATTGATGGCGGGGCGGATGATGAAATAACACTCACCCGAAATATTAGTGCATTTAATGATTACGAACTGATGTATAAAGTTCTGAGTGGTGTTGACAGTCCGGACATTTCAACAACGATATTGGGGCAAAAAATTGATGTACCTTTTTTTCTCTCCCCCTCTGCGGGTAACCGGCTTTTCCATACCCACGGCGAACGGGGACCGGCGAAGGCCGCTGAAAAAGTTAGCACCGTTTATTCCCTTGCCACCCTTTCATCCATATCCATTGAAGAAATCGGTACCCTGACCCGTGGGCCAAAATGGTTTCAGCTTTATGTCTGGAAGGATCGCGGACTGATAAAAGAAATGCTTGACCGCGCCAAAGCGGCTGGTTTTAGCGCCATGATGCTCACCGTGGATCTGCCGGTCGCCGGAAACCGTGAACAAGATCCTAAAAACGGTTTTACCGTTCCGCCCAAAATAGGTCCAAAACAAATGTGGGAAGGACTTAAAGCCCCATGGTGGGTGTTTGATTACCTGTTCGGTCCTGAAATTACCTATGCCAATCTGGATAATACCACTTCAGCCATCAGCCTTAATAAATTTATTGAGAACCAAATGGATGCCAGCTTTAGCTGGAAAGATGCGGAGTGGTTACTCGGGGAATGGAACGGGCCAAGTATTATAAAAGGCATCGTTCGTGCCGATGATGCGGTACGCGCAGAACAAACCGGTTTTAATGCCATATCCATATCAAATCATGGCGGGCGGCAGCTTGATACATCACCCGCGCCAATTTCGTGCCTTGCACCAATCCGCGATGCGGTAAGCGATAAGACCGAACTTTATGTTGATGGTGGTATACGGCGCGGTACTGATATTCTTAAAGCCCTTGCCATGGGGGCGAATGCTGTAAGCTTTGCA
>JAUILB010000038.1 GCA_030432815.1 Alphaproteobacteria bacterium
AAAAGAGCACCCAGCATATAAAATGGTGCCGCTAGAGAGAATCGGACTCTCGACCTCACCCTTACCAAGGGTGCGCTCTACCACTGAGCTATAGCGGCGAAAGGTAGAATTGACCTTGGGGCCTTTAATTGGCGCGGAACATGCCATAATGATGCCTATCCTGCAAGACAATTTAAGGAATTAATTGCGATTATTTTTCTTTGCCCTTAAAAAGGTCATAAAGTTCAGCGAATGACAGTGAAGACAATATGAACAAGCAAGCAAATAATTCCAAATCTGATCAAAAAATGGATAAACAGACAAGACTGTCGCAGGCCCTGAGGGATAATCTGAAACGGCGTAAGGCCCAGGCCAAAAAATTAGGTAATAAAGATACTAAGGATATGTAAAATATGGCAATAATGTCAGACAAATGGATACGGGAAAAAGCAAGAAATCATGGCATGATTGAACCCTTTGAAGATCGCCAGAAAAGAAATGGTGTAATTTCATATGGTCTTTCGTCATATGGTTATGATGCCCGCGTCTCAGACGAATTTAAAATATTTACCGATGTTGATTCTGTCACCGTGGATCCGAAGGAATTCAGCAGCAACAGTTTTGTTGACCGGCCGGGTGAAGTCTGCATTATTCCGCCAAACTCATTTGCCCTTGCCCGCACCGTTGAATATTTCAGAATACCCGAAGATGTGCTTGTCATATGTCTTGGAAAATCCACATATGCCCGCTGCGGTATCATCGTAAATGTCACGCCGCTGGAACCGGGCTGGGAAGGACACGTGACACTTGAATTTTCAAACACCACCCCGCTTCCCGCAAAAATTTATGCCAATGAGGGCGCATGTCAGTTCCTGTTTTTTGAAGGAAATGAACCCTGCGAAGTGCCCTATAACAGCCGCGCCGGTAAATATATGGGCCAAACCGGCGTCACCCTGCCAAAACTTTAAGGAGGCGCATCGTTGGACAGACTTGCTATAACAGGCGGTTTTCGCCTTGAAGGACAGATACCCATCAGCGGGGCAAAAAATGCGGCGCTGCCACTTATGTGCGCAAGTCTGCTGACAAAAAATAAGCTTACATTATCCAATCTGCCGCATCTGGCTGATATTAAAACCTTACAAATGCTTCTTGAAGGCCACGGCGTAAAAAGCACCATCCTGCAGGATGGTGAAAAACCGGGCGAAGGACAGGTCATTTCATTTGAAACCCCGGATATTACAAATACCGTCGCACCATATGATATTGTTCGCAAAATGCGGGCCTCCATTCTGGTGCTTGGCCCTCTGCTTGCCAGAGAAGGGGAAGCCACCGTATCCCTGCCCGGTGGGTGCGCTATCGGTAACCGGCCTATTGACCTTCACCTTAAGGGTTTCGAAGCCATGGGCGCCAAAATTGAACTGGAAGAAGGATATGTACGCGCCAGCGCCCCGAATGGAAGGTTAACTGGCGGCAAAGTTCATTTTCCAACTGTTTCCGTGGGGGCAACTGAAAATATACTGATGGCCGCAACACTTGCCAGCGGCATGACAACCATCGAAAATGCCGCGCGTGAGCCGGAAATTTCAGATCTTGCCCATTGCCTTAACGCTATGGGTGCTGAAATAACTGGCATCGGCACCCGTACTCTTGAAGTAAAGGGGAAGGAAACACTGCATGGTGCAGAATATGCCGTTATGCCAGATAGGATTGAAGCAGGAAGCTATGCTATAGCCGCCGCGATGACCCGCGGTGAAATTGAATTAATCGGTGATAATCTTCTTGATGTGATGACAGGCACTGTCGGTGTATTAAAAGAAGCCGGTGTCGATTTTAAGGAAACAGATAACGGTGTCATCGTTACGCTGGGAAGCGAAAAAATAAAAGGTGTCGATGTAACAACGCAGCCCTACCCGGGTTTTCCAACAGATATGCAGGCACAGCTTATGGCAATGATGACCCAGTGCGACAGCGCATCTGTCATCAACGAAAGCATTTTTGAAAACCGCTTCATGCATGTACCGGAACTTTGCCGTATGGGGGCAGATATCACCATGCATGGCTCTACCGCCATTGTCCGCGGGGTGGACCAATTACTCGGCGCGCCCGTCATGGCAACGGACCTCCGAGCTTCCATGTCACTTGTATTGGCCGGGCTGGTTGCCGACAGGCAGACATTCGTAAACCGCATATACCATCTTGATCGTGGCTATGAACGTCTGGTAGAAAAGTTAAGTGCCGTTGGTGCAAAAATTACACGTGATGCAAATCTGGGAATATAATTTTTTAGGGCTTTAAATGGGAAAAGGATTAAAATTAAAAGCGCAGGACCATGATGACCTGACCATCATTTCTGCTTATCTTCAGGATGCAGTCACGGTGGTTGGTGATTTTAACTTTAATCCCAAGTCACGAATTTTCGCACTTATGGTAAACCGCTATCAATGGGAAGAATTCAAAAACAAAGACAGCAGTGATGCCAAACACAATTGTAAGCGTATCCGTACCGGTTGCCATTTCGAAAATGTGATCAGGGTAACCAGCCAGAATATCCCGCAAAAAGACAAAACCCATGTCCTTGAACTGCTGGCAATTGAAGCATCGGAACTTGAAAATAACAATGTTGCCATTGATCTTATTTTCGCCGCGGAAGGTCTTGTGCGACTTGAAGCGGAACTGATCGAAGCAAGCATGCAGGATATCGGGGAGCCTTACCCGGCAAAATGCCACCCGAAGCATGAAATTCTTGATAATATAAAAAACGCATAGTTCCGCTTAGAAAGATTATTTACTGATGGGTATAAGTTAACTCACATGTAACATAATAAAACTAGCCATTTACTTCGCTTTTGGTTAAAAGGTCGCATGTAAACAGAAGCATGTGAATTAAAGGCATTCAGACAATGACGGTAAAAATCAAAGAACCGATGATTATGGCATTACCCAAGGGCCGTATCCTCAAGGAAGTGATGCCGATTATTCGTGCCGCCGGTATTGAGCCGGAAGCGGATTTTGACAACCCCAAATCCCGCAAACTGGCCTTTAAGACCAATATTGAAAATCTGGAAATCATCCGGGTCAGAAGCTTTGATGTGGCAACCTTTGTTGCCTTTGGTGCCGCGCAGCTTGGTGTTGCAGGAAATGATGTGCTTCTTGAATTTGATTATCCGGAAATTTATGCGCCACTTGATCTTAATATTGGGCACTGCCGCATTTCGGTCGCCGAACTTGAAGAAATGAGTGTAACAGATGATCCCAGCCGGTGGAGCCATGTACGGGTTGCCACAAAATATCCAAACCTGACGGCAAAATATTTCGCAAAACGCGGTGTTCAGGCAGAATGTATCAAACTGAATGGTGCCATGGAACTGGCTCCAAGTCTGGGGCTTTGCCGCCGTATCGTCGATTTAGTCAGCACCGGTGCAACACTCAAGGCAAATGGCCTGGTAGAGGTTGAAAAAATCCTTGATATAACATCACGCTTCATTGTGAACCGGACCGCATTTAAAACCCGCAACACTGAAATTGATCCTATTTTGGAAAAAATCCGCGAGGCCGTTGATGGTTAGGGAGCTTAACAATAAAAATGCCTCGTTCGCATCCGATTTTGAAAAATTCATAAAAAAAAGCCGCGATACTGAAAATGATGTTTCCGGCGTGGTGAAGGAAATAATCGCTGATGTCAGGATCCGTGGTGACGAAGCCCTTTTTGATTATACGAAAAAATTTGATAATCTTGAACTTACTCCAGACACCATGCGGGTCAGCAAAGAAGAAATTGATCAGGCCATTACCGCATGCGCAGGTGAAACGCTAAACGCGCTTAAAATCGCCGCAAAGAGAATTTCAGATTTTCATATCCGCCATATCCCCGAAAATGACGATGTGGTTGATAATGATGGCGTAGCGCTTGGCGTACGTTGGCATGCCGTTGATGCCGCCGGTATATATGTACCCGGTGGCAAGGCGGCATATCCGTCATCAGTCTTGATGAATGCGATCCCAGCCAAGGCCGCGGGTGTCCCCCGCATTATTATGGTTGTCCCAAGCCCCAAAGGATATCTTAACCCGCTTGTGTTGGCGGCCGCCAATATTGCGGGTATTACGGATATATATAAAATTGGCGGGGCGCAGGCCGTCGCAGCCCTTGCGTACGGAACCGAAAGCATTGAACCCGTTGATATAATTGCCGGCCCGGGTAACGCCTATGTTGCCGCCGCGAAAAAGGAAGTATTCGGCACTGTCGGTATTGATATGATCGCCGGCCCATCGGAAATTTTAGTCGTGGCTGACAACAAAAATGATCCCCGTTGGATCGCGATGGATCTTTTAAGCCAAGCAGAACATGACGAAGTCGCTCAAAGCATTCTGATTACCGATGATGAAAAATATGCAAAACAGGTGATCATGGCGGTTGAAGACCACCTAACCACCCTGCCCCGCGCTCAAATTGCCAGAACAAGCTGGGATAATCACGGCTGCGTTATTACCGTCGCAAATATCAAAGAGGCGGCGAGTCTCGTAAACCGGATCGCGCCGGAGCATCTTGAACTTGCACTTGAAAATGCCCGAGACTTTGCCGGTGAAATCCGCAATGCCGGGTCAATATTTATTGGTCGTCACACCCCCGAAGCCATTGGCGATTATATTGCCGGCCCCAATCATGTGCTTCCCACATCCGGAAGTGCAAGGTTTTCATCTGGTTTAAGTGTTCTTAACTTTATGAAAAGAAATACGGTGATAGAATGTACCGAAGCCGGTTTGAAGGCAATAGGCCCGGCAGCAATGGTTCTTGCGGATGAAGAAGGGCTTGATGCACATAAACGGTCGATTGGAATACGCCTTGATAAGGCAGAATAACTGATGGATGTTCTTAAATGAACTTTCAGAGCACACAAAGAATATGCCAGATTGAACTGGATGATAAGTCCATTATCAGACGAAATGATGATATTGAGCATGAACGCCGCATTGCCATTTTCGATCTGCTTGAAACCAATCGCTTTGCACCAAAAGGCGACATCGGTGGCAGCTACCCCGGGCCATTTAACATCAAACTGCGTATCGAAGACAACCGTCTGGCCATTGATCTTAAAACAAAGGAAAAAAAAGATCTTGAAACCCTGATCCTGCCGCTGACACCACTGCGCAAGATTATCAAGGAATATTTCATAATCTGCGATAATTATTATGATGCGGTTAAATCATCCAGCCCGAAAACCATAGAAGCCATCGACCTTGGGCGACGTGCACTTCATAATGAAGGTTCCGAAATCATGCGTGAACGGCTCGCCGATAAAGTGGATATCGATTTTGAAACCGCACGGCGGCTTTTTACCCTTATCTGTGTTTTACAGATAAGGTGATCTTAACCTGGGGAGGAAACCATAGCTAACGATAAACAGCGACCGTCAAGCCTGCTTTTTGTCTGCAGTTATAATGCGGTCCGTTCCCCTATGGCCGAAGCAATGGCAAAAAAAATGTTCGGCACAGAGATCTTTATCGACAGCGTCGGTATTCATGATGACTTGGGGAAAATAAACCCCTTTACGGTTTCGGTGATGGATGAAATCGGTATTGATGTGTCTAAACACCGCCCGAAAAATTTTGAAACCCTGAATGACAGCTCATTTGATCTGGTGATCACCCTAAGCCCCGAAGCACACCACCGGGCACTTGATCTTACCCGTTTTTATTCAACCGATGTTGAATATTGGCCAACCCTGGACCCCACCAAAGAACGCGGCAGCCGGGAAAATATCATGTCCGCTTTCCGTTCTGTGCGTGATTATCTTGAAGGAAAGATAAAACAAAGGTTATCTAATTAAGGTGCTAACACCCTTAAAACCTTTATTTATTAACATTTCTCTTGATATTTGCGTCAATTTCTCTATTTTCCCCATATTATTTATGAAATTAAATAGGAGCCATAATGGCTAAAGAAGAGTTATTGGAAATTCGCGGTACCGTGACAGAGCTGCTCCCGAACGCCATGTTCAGGGTAACGCTTGAAAACGGTCACGAAGTTCTGGGGCATACCGCCGGTAAAATGCGTAAGAACCGTATTCGTGTTCTTGCTGGCGATGATGTGCTCGTGGAAATGACACCATATGATTTGACCAAAGGTCGGATCACATATCGTTTTAAGTAACGTTAACTGGTTCGCATGTCTGCCATAGGCACTGACAATCACCAGAAACTAATCCTTGCATCAGCTTCTCCACGTCGACTTGACCTGCTCAGGCAGGTTGGTATTACCCCTGACGACATTATCCCTGCCGCGATTGATGAAACACAAATCGCCGGTGAAAAACCGCGCGAACTGGCCACACGGCTTGCAAAACTCAAGGCCGGAGAAATTGCAAAAAAAAATCCTGACTGTTTTGTTCTGGCATCTGATACGGTTGTGGCATGCGGGCGGCGCATCCTTGAAAAAGCACGTGACCAGAATGAAGCGAGGCAGTTTCTAAGCCTGCTCAGCGGCAGGCGGCATAACGTTTATACCGCCGTCAGCCTTATTGCACCGGATGGAGGCAACAGCCACCGAACGGTCAAAACAACCGTCACGTTCAAGCGACTTGAAAGCGCAGAAATTGATTTTTACATAAAAAGTGACGAATGGCGCGGCAAGGCCGGTGCATATGCCATTCAGGGGCTTGCAGCGCGCTTTATCAGTTCCATCAACGGATCATACAGTAATGTTGTTGGCCTGCCACTCATGGAAACGGTTAATATGCTAAAAGGACGCGGGTATCCGCTTTAATTACATGGCAGGACCGAAAAAAATACTCATCAGCCATTCGATCGGGGAAGTTCGTGCCGCCGTATGTATCGGTGATATCATCACGGATATAAGGCTTTACCGTGATCATGTGCCCTCTTATGTGGGGACAGTCTTTCTTGGCCGGGTAAGCAAACTATCAAAAGAACTCCAGGCCGCTTATGTTGAGCTTGGGGATAACCTTGCCGGTTTTTTACCGCTTAAAACGCTTCCCAAACCAGCGGGGAAAAAACCACGCGACCTGACCACCCTGCTCCATGAAGGACAGCGGCTAATTGTTCAGGTCGTCACGGACGCCCGCAATGAAAAACAGCTTAAGCTTAGCGCGCGCATCGAACTGGTTACCCCGACGGTTATTTTTCATCCGCACCGCGCCGGAGCCTATGTATCAAGCCGGATCAGGGACCCTGAAAGACGGGAAGAATTAAAAAAATATGGTCACAGCCTGGATCTTCAGGATTACGGCCTTACTTTTCGCACAGATGCCCAGCATGTACCCAATGATGATCTGACGGATGTGGCACGAACATTGATCCTGCACTGGCAGGAGGCTACCAAAAACATTAAATCATGCCCCTGCCCCGCAGTTATTAGCCAGCCATCCGATCCACTTGAACAAATTTTGAGAGAATTTGTAAGCGCGGATACAGATGAAATCCTGATTGATGATTCCGCGCTTCTGGGCAGAGCAAAAAAATGGCTTCAAACCTATTTTACAAAAAAGGTGGAATGCGCCATACATTATAGCAACAAAGAAGCTCTTTTTAACCGCTATTTGGTGGAAGATGAACTGGATAGTATTCTATCAGACCGCCTGTATCTTAAGTCGGGGGCATGGATCACCATTGAACAAACGGAAGCGTTAACCGCCATTGATGTGAATATGGGAAGCGCACGTTTTTCAAATGACCGGGAAAAACAGATATTCACCCTTAACCGCGAAGCGATGCGGGAAATTTTCCGCCAGCTTCGCCTTCGTTCAATAGGCGGTATTATCGTGATTGACTTTGTAGATATGACCGACAAGGGTGATATCAAAAGCCTTCAGAATTTTGCCGATGAACTAATGGCAAATGACCCGGCACCAATGCAGCGGGGAAATATATCATCATTCGGGCTGATGGAAGTGACTCGAAGCAGCAGGGGTGCCAGTCTTGATGAACTGCTGATATCAAAGGTACAAAAAAGAAAAAATATATCGGCCGTGTGCCTTGCACTGCTGCGCCGCGAAGAACAGGAAGCAGCTCGCCGGCCCGGCATCGCCCGCACAATTAAGATAGATGATGAACAAAAAAAATGGTTTGACTTAAAACCGGATTTATTGGAACAGTTTACAAACAAAACCGGATCAATACTCAAGCTGGAAGTAGAATGAAAGCCGCCAATAACAACAATAAATGCCCAATCTGCAAAGAAGCCGCAACCGAAAAATACCACCCATTCTGCAGTGCACGTTGCAGTGAAATTGATCTTGGACGTTGGTTTAAAGAAAGCTATGTGATAGCGGGCGAAAAAACATCAAAGAGCCAAAGCGAAGAAGACGATTTTGATCAGTAAATCAGGCGTTTGAGCAGGAACCATTTTTTTAAAAAGAGTGCTGGACAGCGCCCTACATATTTTCTATAACCCTCCCACCTCATATGAGTGTTTTCCCATGCCCGGGTAGCTCAGGGGTAGAGCAGCGGATTGAAAATCCGCGTGTCGGTGGTTCAAATCCGCCCCCGGGCACCATCACTTCACTTTTTCTTTAACAGAAATTAACCTAGCATCTCACCCTAAATCAGCCCATTTCATTAATAATCATGATTTCAAATATAACATCTGTTTCTTATATAAGCCAATTAATGGCTGATAATATAGATTAAGTAGTATTTAACTGAATAGGTATATTATGAACCCAGGTGTTAAAATACACCTTATTGAAGATACATTATCGGGTAACTAAACTGGTTATATTATAATAAGTTATGTATATTATGGGTAATTTTAACAACTTCCTTATTCGAGGCCTGATAGCCCTACTATTGATCGTGGCAGCAACAAGTTCTGTTGTAGCGCAAAGTAAATCAGAAAAAATATTATTAACAGAAGAGGAATTAGTTTGGATAAATGAACATCCAACGATAACTGCTGGAAGTAACATTAGATACGCCCCGTTTGATTTTAGAAGTGCTGGAGAGGCAGTTGGAATATCCATCGATTATCTAAATCTAATTACCTCTAAAGTTGGACTAAAGGTCGAGTATGTCAACTATGGGAGTTGGGTTGAAAATCTTAATATGGGAATCGAACAAAAAATTGATGTTTTTCCGGCTCTTGTTAAGACTGAGAAACGACAAGAACATTTCATATTTTCTGATCCTTATATTATGGACGACCTTGGGCTTTGGGGACGGGTTGGTTCAGATAAAATTAGAAACTTAGATGATCTAAAAGATAAAAGAATTGGCGTAATTAAAGATAACTCCATTTATAAATCTTATTATCAACAATACCCTGATTTGAATTATGTAGAATTCAACAATAATATGGATGCGCTTAGGGCGTTATCTTCAAATGAGATTGATGTTTACCCAAACCAATCTAAACCAGTTGAATTTTCTATTGCTCAAAATAATCTTCATGGGATTGAAATTATAGGTAATGAATTCATTATTGAAGACCATGCATTAGACCATCGCATTGCTGTGCATAAAAATAACGCCATTCTAATGCGCATCCTCAACAAAAGCATGGCTGTTGTTACTGATCAAGAACTTGAGATAATTTCTAATAAATGGCTTACGCCATCTCAAACCAATAAAGGTTTCAAATTAACTTCTGAAGAACTGCAATGGTTGTCCGAAAATAAAATTATAAAAGTTGCTGCAGAAAAGGCCTCCTTCCCATTTGAGTTCATAAACGAAGAAGGCAAAATCGGGGGATTTGCAGGTGATTTTCTAAATGAGATTGGAAAGCGCCTAAATGTTGAATTTGTTTGGGTAGGTAATAATAACTGGAATGATGGCCTATCAAAAATTCGTTCCGGTGAAGCAGATATGGTATCTGGCATAACACCGACGAAAGAAAGGCAAACATTTCTTGAGTTTTCAGAAGCATATTTGAACTTGGATTATGTGATCATCTCTCGTAATGAAGGTTCGGTTTTTTCAAATATAAATACTCTTGACGGCAGGACAATTGCTCAAGTGAGTGGAACCGCGGTGGTTGATTACCTTAATCAAAACTACCCTAACATAAACATATTGGAGACTGAAAATCGGGAAGAGGCTTATGGACTTATATCTTCAGGAACTGTTGACGCAATGATAGAAGGCACAACTGCCGCAATAGCAAATATTTCTGATTTTGGATTTGATAATTTAGGTATTGTTGGAACCACTCCATATTCGGAAGCTAGCACGCTTGGAGTGTCATCTAAATTACCTCTTTTGAGCAGCGCTATTCAAAAGGCGATCTCTGATATTAGCCCTGAAACAAGAAACGCTATGTTTGCGCGCTGGCTCACACTACGAATTGAAACCAAGCTTGATTATGGTCCTCTTTATTATGTAATAGGTGTTGCTGCTTTCATTCTTATTTTGTCATTTTTATGGGTAACAAAACTACGTCAGGAAGTCTCAAGGCGTATTCATGCAGAGGCCAAAGCAACCAAAGCAAGCCAAGCAAAGTCTGAATTTCTAGCATCCATGAGCCACGACTTAAGGACCCCTCTGAATGCCATCATTGGTTTCTCGGAAGCTCTTTTACAAGAACATTTCGGTCCTTTAAAAAATAAGAAACATGTTGAATATATAGATGATATTCATTCATCAGGGGAGTATTTGCTTCATCTGGTTAATGACATTCTTGATTTGTCCACACTCGAAGCAGACCAAAGGAAACTCAATTACGAATTTTTTGATATTGAGCCGCTCTTATTAGAATGTAAAAACATTGTCATTAAATTGGCGGAAGATAAAAATATTGAGATTATTGTGAAAAACGCTGCAGAGTTAACAAGCATATATGCAGATAGAAAAGCTTTAATGCAGATATTAATGAACTTACTTTCAAACGCAATTAAGTTTACCCCACTAGACGGAAGCATTACGGTCAGAACTGATGTTACGGCTGATAATTATATATTCCAGGTTTCGGACACTGGATGTGGCATATCAGAAGAAAGCATACCAATGATCACCAAACCGTTCACAAAGGCTACATCTTCTGTGTTAATAAGCGATGAAGGAGGGACAGGATTGGGATTATCAATAGTACAATCATTAGTTGACGCCCACGGCGGTGGCTTGAGTATTGAAAGTGTAGTAGGTAAAGGAACAACAGTTACGGTCTCCCTGCCAAAAAAGAATGAAAATAAACTAAGTTAAACGTATTACTAAAAACATAGGGCAATACGTGTTTTATGACTGTTATCATTAGGAATATTGCAGTCACTCAAAAATATCAGATAGTGTACATCAAATGATACGGAAACGCTTCCAAACCTATCGTGTATCACCATGTAAGATATTAATTTTGTGGAATATGTATTGTGATTTTTAAACCACCATATTTTCCTGAGCGTGAATAATTATGGGTAGCCTGATTTAAATCTATAATTTCGCGAACGATAGAAAGCCCTAATCCATATCCGCTACCTGATTCATCAATCCGGGCACCTCGTTGTTCAATTTTTGTAATCATTTCATCAGTAATGCCAGGGCCGTCATCTTCAATAATGATTGATAGACCGTTAGTGTCATTTACCTCAATTTTAACAATGCTCTTAGCCCACTTACATGCGTTATCAAGCAGGTTCCCAAAAAGTTCCATCATGTCATAACGGTCACCGACAAATATGACGTCCGGCTTTATATCTATTATAAAATTTAATTGTTTATCACGGTATATAGTTTTTAATGTCTCAATTAACGGGTCCACGAGTTCAAGTATATTAATTTTTTGCCCATGAACCGTAGCCCCTATTATTCGTGCGCGCCTTAACTCGTGATTAAGCTGGTTATGAATTTGTTTCGTGGCGTTTTGGATTTCCTTCAGTGTTTGTTTATTCAAAACCAATTCTTCTCCTGAAATGCTCTGCTCTATAAATGCAAGAGGTGTCTTAAGAGCATGTGCAAGATTCCCGAGGGCTGTTGTTGAACGTTTTATCCTGTTATCCACTATTACAAGAAGCTTATTTATTCCCTTAACCAATGGTTTGACTTCTTCCGGCACTGTCTCATTTAGGAATTGTTTTTCACCTGCCCCAAGTAATGAGAGTTCCTCAGAAGTTTTTTTAAGTGGTTCCATACTCCTGTTAACAATCAAACGCTGAAATAAAATTACAATCAAAATGATCGCAAAGTTTAAGACAGCCAATGTCACAGTTAACGATTGAAGTGAATTTATAATCGGTGTGTAATCTTCTGATACAGAAATCCATATATCCTGTCCTGATTTCAGGTAACCACCCTCCAATTTGAGAAGTTGTTGATCAAGCGGGCCTTTATCCTGGAAAAGTCTGGTTTTACCGGTTGGTAGTCTTTGTAATGTAAGGGTCTGGTCCCATAATGAACGTGACTCAAAAGTCACATGATCCATTTCAATCCTATAATAATGTCCTGAAAAAGGTTGCAAAAATATTGGGTTGAGATTTAATTCATCAAGCTGCAACTTACCTTCTTCGTCGGGTTTTAATGCCGCAATTAACGCATCTGTATCGTGCTGAAGGCGTGTTTCAACAAACTTTTCACCAAATTCATTAAAAAATATTACATTTGCTATTATTACTGCCGAAAGAAATAAAAGTGATATTATGAGAAAACCAAGATTTAAGCGTGCCTTGAGACTGCTCATTCATCTTCCCCAAATACGTATCCCTGACCTCGTTTGGTTTTGATTAAATCATCTCCTAGAATTTTGCGTAATCTACGTATATAAACCTCTATAACATTGCTGTCTTTGTCAGAGCTATCATCGTAAATATGTTCCGTTAATTTCTGCTTTGACAAAACTTCATTCCTGTGTGCCATCATATAACGCAAAAGTCTGAATTCCGTACCCGTTAATGAAAATTCCTGATCATCACGATTTCTGACAGTTTGTTTCCTGTCATTGAGGGTTATACCAGAGCAGTTCGTTTCCATAATTGTGTTTTGGCTTGAGCGCCTTATCAAGGCATTTATTCTTTCCAGTAATTCTTCGAAATGAAATGGTTTTCCCAGATAATCATCTGCGCCAGCTTGGAACCCATCAACCCTTTCCTGCCAATTATCCCGCGCCGTAAGAATAAGCACCGACACACCATTCCCTTTTGAGCGCCAATTTCTCAAAACATCCAAACCTGAAATATCAGGAAGTCCGAGATCAAGAACAACAATATCATATGGGATTTCATCTCCCATATATTCAGCCTCAATTCCTATAGGCACAAGATCAACCGCGAACCCCCTTTTTCTTAGATCCTTTGCGAGTTTCGGCCCCAAAGCCGGATCATCTTCGACTAAAAGAAGCCTCACGATTTACTCCAGTAAGTTTGTAATATCTTGTCCCGTCACTGCGTCCAAAAAATAATTTACAACAACCCCATTTGTCTTCAGAATTTCTATTTTGTAAACAAGGCGTATATTATAATTCATTAGTTCGACCTCCAGCAATCGATCATTCGTGTTTTTCTCAATTCTGGCAATGATATTTTCAAGACTTAAAACATTTCCGTTTTTCAATATTTCAGCCAGCTCTTCCTCTGTTAAATGGGAGGAAGAATACTGATCTTCTTGTCCATAGCTTGCTATTTGAAAAGATGCCAGAACCAGAAAAAGGAATATATATTTTGTCTTTTTAATCATTATCATAGGATGCAAGGTTTCCCGCTTCTGTTACAGGAGTAATCATATAGTGTATGTCACTTCCTGCAAAATTTTTCTTTAAATTTGATAATACTGTGTCAGCAACCGTTGAAGGCATGTGCATCTGAAACATTACCCTACTTGTATATCCGGTAACCCGTTCTCTTAAAGTCATATTTCTTTCGGTCATACCATAACCATTTACTGCGATACGGTTAAACCCGGTAAACCCTTCTTGCTCAAGTAGCCAGTCAACAATCGTATCTTCTATTGCCTTTGGGGTAATAATTGTAATTAAGTAAATCATGCCAGGCTCCTCTCGGTACACTCAATCTTTTTCGGTGCTTGTCCAAATTTTTGGTAAAGAATCGGAAGCAGTATAAGTGTTAGCAACGTTGACGTAACAAGACCACCAATCACCACAATTGCAAGAGGGCGCTGAATTTCAGATCCGGGCCCGGTCGCAAATAACAAAGGGATTAGCCCAAATGCCGCAATACTGGCGGTCATCAACACAGGGCGTAATCTTCTTATGGCGCCCTCACTGATAACATCTTTAATTGGCCTTCCCAGATCATAAAGCTGATTGAAATAAGTTACCATAACGACACCATTTAATACCGCAATTCCCAATAGCGCTATAAAACCTACTGATGCAGGCACTGAAAGATATTCACCTGAAAGCCATAAGGCAATTATACCTCCGGTCATGGCAAATGGAATGTTGCTTAAAACCAACAGAGCCTGCCTTACTGATTTAAATGTTATAAAAAGGAGCAGAA
>JAUILB010000371.1 GCA_030432815.1 Alphaproteobacteria bacterium
ACTGGGTTCTCCCCACGCAGGGAAAGATATGACCTTCAATTTTTGTGAACTGATTGCCCATGCCGCAAAAACAAGGGCGCTTGTCGCCGGAACGGTTATCGGGTCCGGCACCGTTGCCACCGAAGGGTCCCATGACGTGGCCAGCTGCCTTTCTGAAATACGCTGCCTTGAAATATTACGTGATGGAAGCCCCTCCACCCCTTTCATGACATTTGGAGACAGGATCGAAATTGAAATTTTTGATAATCACGGAAAATCCATTTTTGGACAAATCAATCAGAAAGTCGTTAAATATGAAGCTCCCCGTTAAAGTTCTAAGCTTTTTTCTTATCATATTTTTTACGGTGAGTGCCGAAGCACAAAGGCGCCAGCTTGCAATAGGCACCGGCTTTACCGGAAGCTCCATGCATATGTTCGGCACCGTCCTTGCCAAACACCTTCAGTCAGAAATGCGTATACGGGTAACAGCGCAGCCCTATATAGGTCCAAGCGTGTTTATTCCACTTGTGAACAATGGTGAACTGGAACTAGGGCTAACGTCAATGGTTGATGGCGGCACGGCCTACGCCGGGATGGACCGCGAAGCCACACCGGACATAAGGACAATTGCCCGGCTTTGGACCATGCCCTTTGCATTCATGACACGGCAGGATTCAGACATACACACGGTCCGTGATTTAAAAGGAAAACGGGTCGTACTTAACGTCACGGCGGCACAGGCCATTAATCTTATGGCTGGTGCGATGCTGGAAGCAGCAGGTATGGATGAAAATGATGTGGAGGTCGTCACCGTCTCCGGTGTTGCACAAGGGATGGAAGCAATTGTCGAAGGAAATGCAGATGCAAGCCCGGGAAGCTTGCGTATGGGGGTCGTAAGGCAGGCTGATGCCAACGTGGGTATCAGGGTACTGGATTTCAAACAGCCTGACGGCGAAGAACGCTTCATCAGCCAAACCGCACCCGGATTTACCACCTATGACGTTAAGGCGGATGAATATCCTGTTGCTGAAACCGATAAAAAAATATTCGCGATGGAAATTTTCCTTATGGTGCCTAAAGATCTGGATAATGAACTTGTGGGTGAAATTCTTGATGCGCTACATGCGCGCTGGCCGCAGATGCAGGCGGAATTTCCCGGCCTTGCCCCGTCCAGGCTCGAAGACCTTGTTCATCCGACCCAGACTTTCCCCTATCACCCGGCTGCAATTGAATATTTCAAGTCAGGGCGCGGCAAAGCAAAATGGACAGAAGAAGACGAAAAAAGAAACAATGAACTCCTTGCGCGATGGCCTTAATCCGGAAATGAGTTCTTAATTACAAAAGATAATTTTTATATATTTCAAAAAATATCGATTTTCCCTTTTCAATAAGCTCATCTGGAAAATCATAATCCGAATTATGAATTTGCGGCCTGCCTTCCCCGGCACCGAACGCAAACATTGCCCCCTTTGCGGATGCGCTGATGGCACCAAAATCTTCCGCCCACCGAAATGGTTCTTCAAGCATTTTAACATCATGCCCGGTTGCGGTCGCCGCTTTTACGACCTGATCCACACATTCCGGATCATTTTGGCTCGCATCAAATACTTCTGTCCAGTCAATATTCAGTCTTAAATCATATTTTTTAGCTGTTTTCTCCGCCAGTTCCCTTGCCGCATTAACGAGCATTTCCATACCTTCATTGCTTTCAGAACGCAAATTGACCATGAAAGTCGCATCTGCCGGTGCAATGCCGAGCGCCGGTTCCCCCATAATGGCGTGGATTGTTGTTGTCATTAAAAGTTCGTCTTTTTCAATCCCGTCCGCTATTTTTGGGAAGTCCTGCAATAAATCAGCAAGTGCAAGAGCAGGACTATTACCAGTTTCCGGATAGGCCGCGTGGGCCGTATAACCCGTCAGGTTAATGATCATGCCCCGCGATGCACAGTTAAATGGCCCCGCCTTGACCATTACCTGCCCAACCGGATTACCGGGAAGGTTATGAAGCGCGAAGGCATAATCAGGTTTTATGAGCGGATATTGCGGATCAGCAACAATGGCCCGTGCGCCGTCACCTGTTTCTTCAGCGGGTTGATATAGAATGATTACCCGCCCGCGTTTGGGTCTGTTGGTCGCTATTTCGCGCGCAAGACCATAAATAATAGCCATATGGCCATCATGGCCGCATTTATGGGATACACCCTTCACTTTTGAACGGTATGGAATATCAATCGTTTCATCGATGGGCAGTGCATCAAGTTCACTTCTAAACAATATTCCCGGGCCGGGCTCGTCGCCGTTAAAAACGGCTGCAAGCCCCACACCACCAATATTTTTATATAGTTCATCAGGATTAAGCGCCTCAAGCTTTTCATAAATCAAAGCAGCCGTTTTGACTTCTTCATTTGAAAGTTCCGGATGCTGGTGTATGTGATGGCGTAATTTTACGAGTTCCTGGGGTGATTTATCCATGCTTATCTTTTCATTATCAATTTATTACAGGGTTATGTTGCGTCCGACATTGCTAATGCGGATGTTTTCTTTTCCGCTTGTTCACGTTGTTCTTTGGTCCAGTAAAGTACCGGTCGTCCTTTCCCGTCACCAAACGCACCCGCAAGAAGTACAATCAAATCAAGTGCTGTTCCAACGAAAAACAAACCA
>JAUILB010000372.1 GCA_030432815.1 Alphaproteobacteria bacterium
GTTAATTCAGCGAAGGTTAAAAAGATTAATAGAATAGTCGTAAACAGTCAAATCTGAATGTCCGCTTTGGGTCGGAAGCAGTCATTGGCTATTTTAACTAAATTCCAACCACGTGGATTTGATGTTTGTGTATTTTTCGATCGCATGAAGCGATTTATCAACCCCAATGCCGGATTGTTTATATCCGCTGAAGGGCAAGGCGATGTCGGCGGAACTGAAGCTTATTCAGGGTCTAATATTTCGTCGAATATTTCCAGCCGTTCCTCAACGGCTTCTGAATCGTGAAATGTAGCAATGTGGAACATTGCGTCCCCTTTATTCAAAAGAGGTAACATCGTCATGCCAATAACAATTCCTGTTTTTCTGCTTTCTACCCTTATAGCGTTGCTTCCATAAGGATCAGAAATAGTGGCAAGCAGCTCACCCGTCATTATTTTAGAACCAAGCTTCGTTTGTAATCGCAAACTTCCGCTTTGTGGTGCCCTGATCCAGTAACTTGAGCGTGCTGTATAAACGTCTTTTTTTTGCGGGGCGTGATTTTTCTTCTTACTGGAAATCATGTCTATTGATTCCATTACCGACAATATTCCCATAAGGGCGGTCTTGATTACCTTTTCTTCATAACGCAGGGCTTCCCCGCCTTCAAAGAGCAGCATCGGTATTCCTTTATCCAGTGCGGCTTGCCGAAGCGATCCATCACGGATATTTGAATTAATTATAACAGGAACACCAAATGAATGTGCCAGTCGACTTGTTTCCTCATCATCAAGACAGGCTCTAATTTGTGGAAGGTTTTTTCTGTGGATTGCTCCTGTATGAAGATCAATTCCGTGAGTAGATTTTTCGACAATTTCTTTCATAAAGGTATAGGCAATCTGATGCCCCAGTGGGCCCTTCCGTGACCCCGGAAAACAGCGGTTTAAATCGCGCCTGTCGGGTAAATATCGTGAATTTCGGTTAAATCCGTATGCGTTAACGATGGGTACTGCGATTAAAGTACCTTTCATTCTCGAATTTATTCTTTTGCTTGCCAGCAATCTTTTAATGACTTCCACACCGTTAATTTCATCACCGTGTATTGCAGCTGATACAAAAAGCACGGGCCCAGGCTCTTTCCCACGCACGACTTCCACCGGGATGGCCATTTTCGTGTAATCAAACAATTCCGCTATAGGTAATTCAATTTTTTTACGTTTTCCCGCAGGAATTTTGACACCGGAAATTTCCAGTGGCGCACGAGCGTTATTCATTGGTGATTACCCTTTGCCTTTCATTTTATTGGGGCCTTTTTGGCTCTGTTTTTCAATATAGGCGATGATTTTATCAGCAACATCAATTGACGTATATGTTTCAATACCTTTAAGGCCCGGCGAAGAATTTACCTCAAGCACAAGCCCGCCTCGTTCTGAGCGAAGTATATCGACACCAGCAACATCCAACCCAATGGTTTTTGCAGCCTTCACCGCAAGGGCGCGTTCCTCGGGTTTTAATTTTACAACAGTTGCAGTACCGCCCATATGCAGGTTTGAACGAAACTCCCCTTCCTGACCCTGGCGTTTCATCGCGGCCACAACTCTGTCCCCGACAACAAAACAACGGATATCAGCGCCGCCCGCTTCCTTGATAAATTCCTGAACCAGAAAATTTGCATCCAGCCCTCTAAACGCATTGATAAGGCTTTCAGCAGCCTTTCTGGTTTCAGCAAGGACGACACCAGCCCCATGTGTACTTTCCATAATTTTGACAACCACGGGCGCACCACCGACAAATTCGATGAGGTCTTTGGTTGCGTTTGCGCCATGTGCATAACCGGTAATCGGCATGCCCACACCTTTTCGGGCAAGTAATTGATGTGCCCGAAGCTTATCCCTTGATCTTGCGATCGCAATCGATTCATTGACTGAATAAACGCCACCAACCTCAAATTGGCGAAGTACCGCCGTGCCATACGCAGTGACTGATGCGCCGATGCGCGGGATAACGGCATCGAAGATCAGTTGTTCCCGTTTTTGCCGCGGTTTATAATAAACGGTCGGTTTATTCGCCGTGATATTCATGTAGCATTTCAGAATATCTACGACTTTAACTTCGTGGCCTCTTTTTTCAGCAGCTTCAACCAGTCTGGTCGTTGAATAAAGGTTTGGGTTGCGGGATAGAATACCAATTTTCATGCTTTCTCCAATGTTTGATGAATGATTGCTCAGGACGTATCGGGTTGATTCAAATAATAATGTAGCATAGTTCTTGTTGAGCGAAAACCCCGCCAAGATATGATACACCAAAACCATTTAAAGCGTCTGGATCGCCGGGAACAGGGTTGGGTTTAGGTAGAAAGTGCCTGCTTTCGACCCGAAGTGGACCTAGAAAAATTAAGTCAAACGGTGCTTTAACAACTTGTATAAAAGTGCAACGTAAATTAAACACTTCATAATGTTAATTAGGAAGCTAGACGCAAAATATAGATTAACAGACGGAAAATCTGTGAAAAACACTAAATAAATGCCTGCCAAACTGAACTCATTCAGTAGGCAAGCCAAAAGATAAATAGAAAAAAGGATCATCATCGCAGTTGCTTTTTTAAGATATTGAATAAAAAAATCCAACCTTTTCAATATTAATATAATAAAACAAAATGCT
>JAUILB010000373.1 GCA_030432815.1 Alphaproteobacteria bacterium
TACATTTCAGCATATGCAATCAGGGGCAGGTCATGATGCACAGCATATGGCACATTTTATTCCAACAGGTATGATTTTTGTACCAAGCAGAGGCGGGATCAGCCATTCTCCCAAGGAATATACGTCACCGCAGGATATGGCAAATGGAGCAGATGTTCTTTTACGCACGATATTGAAACTGGATCAAACAAGGTTTGACTAAAAGAAAATATAGATATTAATTTTCAATATCTGCCCATTATTTGGCCCGCACCGGTTTTGGAGAAATATTAAAAACAGCTGATATTTTAGCACGCAATATTGCTTGGTATAAAAATGGGTTCTGGTATAAAAAGATTTAGAAATCAGACGACAGGAATTCAGGAATAGCCATGACACTTAGTAATCATCCCACAGATTCTTTTCTTAATGACAATGTTCCCCCCATGGGGATTTATGAAACACTCTATGCATTTAAAGATGCATTTGGCCAGTTCATGGGAACCGAAGGGACACACCCATGGTCGCAGGGTTTTCCGCTGACCACGCGGCTTGATAAATTTAACGGCCCGGAACTGCCGTCCTCGGTCGATGTAACGCCGGAAGATAGGCTTTATCCTAAAGCATGGGGGCATCCGCTTTTGCAGGAAGCCATTGTCAATTATTACAACACCTTTTATGGTGCAAATATTACCACTGATAATGTGATGATCTTTGCTGGCGGGCGTCCCGGTATTTACACCGTGCTTTCGTTTCTTAAAAAAGACATTCAGGTCCGCATCGGCAATGTGGAATGGCCGGCTTATCTTGATATCCTGACCCAGACCAATGTTGACTGGAAAACGGTTACCATGACACCGGAAAATAACTTCCATCCGACAAATGCGGAATATTTTGACCGCACAGGCCTTAATCACAAAACAATGCTTTTTCCGGTCATTTCAAACCCGAGCAACCCGACGGGCCATGCCCGCGCGGGGAATGAGCTTGAAGAGCTTATGAAAATGGCCGAAGAACCGCGAAACGGTATATTGCTTGATGAAGCCTATGAAATGTTTCATTCGCCGTCGGTTAGCGGTTTGCAGTATGTAAAAGACCTTGATAATTCCAATGTGTTTCTTTCCGGTGCCTGTACCAAAGGATTGCAAAGCCCGGGAATCAGGGTTGGCTGGATCATTGCATCGAAAAAGAATATCGAAACTCTTTCAAATTACAGCTCCTTTGGTATGGGCGGCGTATCACACCCCAGCCAGCTTTATGCCGTGGAACTTCTAAAACCGGAACGGGTTGCAAAACAGCGCACGGCGATAGAGCAGCATTATGACTGGCAGCGCAAACGATACAAGGAAGCATTTGAAAATATGGGCTTGAAAGTGTTCACCGGTAACGGCGGCTTTTACCACTGGATACAATTACCCGAAGGCATGAACTGCGATGATTTTAACAAACGCCTTTATAAACGCGGCGCGGCAATCCTCGCGGGGCGGGACTGCGATATGGGAAGACCCCATTCCAAGGATCCGGACTATGTAAGCCCCTATATGGATATGTTTCGCTTCAGCTTCGGCCCGCTTCTTCCTGAATCATTTGATGATGACATCAAACTGATTTCAGAGGTGCTCGCAGAATACAAAAAAGATATTGGTGGCGGTTAACTGGGAAACTATGAGTTTAACTCTTTGTCTGGACACGGTAATAAGCTTGAGTTTCTGCAATCGGCCATAAGCGATCATTCATTAGACAATACCGGATCATGTATCGTTTTTAAGAACACTTACCTACACTTTCAAGTAATGCCTTCATTGAACCCAACGACAAGATCGATTTGTTCACTATTCAAACATGCAGGGATCATCAACCCTTTTATGCTAATAAAATCTTTTTCGTCTGACATAGGTTCCACTTCACCAAAAACTGGCTCGTTTGTCTTCAGCATTAATTCTAAAGCATTTGTTAAGCGCTCAATGTTTGCAGGAAATAGGTTCTTAAGAGCCTTTTCATTAGAAGAAGTTAACAGTTGTTCGTGAGTTCTTTCGCCATATAAATTGACAACGTGCGTTCCCATCAATCTCGGTTCCACATCGATCAAGCGATTACTATCGTCAAAAATTAAATTTGCCATCCATATAAAAGGCAACAAAGACGATATTTCTTTAGGATCGATTTGAGATCTTTGAATCGGTATAATTTCTGGGGAGTTTTTATACAAGTAATTCCAAAATTGTAATTGTTTTTGAGTGAACCGATCCAGGTGACCTTTTGCCAAGTCTAAAGTATCGCTGTTCGTGTTATCATTCATAATATTATTACTTATTGGTATTATTTAATTTACTTTACCCCATATTAAACCACGTTAGTATTTTTTAATATAAAAAATTTACATCTAATACAAGCGGCTTCCTCGTTTATATTTTAACATGAATGTGGCAACAACTTATCTAATGAGAACGTGATACGAATTTTTTGGGGAGTCAATCTAGCCTACAACAAAATCATCACTCTTGAGTTTTAAATAGCATATTCTGCCTGCCCGTTCTAGACCGGAAGCAGTCATGCACCCAAATCAATCCTTCGCTTTAAATTTTTCCGGCACGTCCGGGTAGGCACTCACGAAACCATCCCTGTTTGGCATCTGCACTTTTGGCAGTGTTTC
>JAUILB010000374.1 GCA_030432815.1 Alphaproteobacteria bacterium
GCTTATTCCCGGCTTTAAAACACCGGCGGATATGACGAAATCAGTATCTTTATAGGTAAGGTATGGTTTGCCGCTAAACGGCCTCCCACTGTGAGCGATATTGTTTCCGAAGCAATCAAACGCAAGCACAAAAACCAGATCAGCAAGTTCACTGTCCGGTGATTTCATATTACCTTTCATAGGCGTCCATTGGATTGTTAGATCCTGATCCGGATGTACAGCAGATGGTGTAATGAGATTACCATTTTGTGAAAGAGTGAGAGTCGCTGCACCCGGCATGATATCGGTTGTTGCACGTTTTGTGAGGGTAAGCGGTTGACCTGTCATTTCACCTGATCTTGTTTTATAATTGAAAATATAAGTGCCGTCCGGGTGTGCTTCATGAAGGTCTGCGGCATCCATAACGCGGGCACCATGGGCAAGGAACTGCTGCCCTTCTGGATTAAAAGTGAGCCTAAAATCAGGGTCTTCAACACTTGTTAAAGTACCGCCGAGGATTTCTCCTGTTTCTTTTGGCATAATTTCAGCAACAAAATGATGATCTCTCAGTGTGTGTTTACCTGTTTCCGATTGTAAATAGATCGACATTTTTCCCAGAACAAGAAAGAGAACGTCGTCATTAACATCTTCGGCCTGAGTATTCTGTGTCAAACAAGCACCAACGCATATCAATATTAGAAGCAGGAAAGGCTTATTCATTTGCTTCTTCCGCCAATTGACATAATTTACGTACCGTTTTCAGGTTTCTTGCCGTTGCGGTTACATCAAGTTTATTTTCAATTAAATTAGTCGTTAATTTTGACTTTCCCGCCCCATCGGGCAAAAATGTGTAAAGGCAATTTTCATTAAGAACCAACTGTTCACCGTGTTTAATAAAGGGCGTTAAAAGCGAAATTTTTTCCGGATCGACTTTATCAGAAAGAAACATGATGAAAGCCTTATTTCCTTCGCTCTCAATATCAATCTTGGTAAACGGTTGTTTATTAAAGGTATTTTCAAATGCATCCACCGTTAAAACATCAACATATACAGAAAACTGGTATTTTTCGGTAATGGCTGCTTCAAGCTTTTCCTTTATTGCATGTGTGTTTTCGGACGGATGTTCAAAAACTACATTTCCACTTTGAATATAAGTGATGACATTCTGGCAGCCCTGCTGTTCATAGAGCGTTTTCAAGTCGGTCATTTTTATTTTCTTCTGCCCGGAAACATTGATGCCGCGCAAAAGGGAAATATATCTGTTCATTTCTTTTTCGCCGGAATAATCATGATTTCATCATTTTTGATCGCCACGATGTCTTTTGGCGTTTTTACGCAGACTTTATAGGCTTTTGAAAGGGTTTCTTTTATCAGCGTGATATTTCTGCTTTCTATTGCCGCAGATAATAGATCATTTAAAAATACCATTGTCGTGGCGGTTCTTGGCTTTCCATAAGACATAAAACAAGCGAAGCCCTGGATAATA
Organism: Alphaproteobacteria bacterium; assembly: GCA_030432815.1. Taxonomy (GTDB): domain Bacteria; phylum Pseudomonadota; class Alphaproteobacteria; order Sphingomonadales; family Emcibacteraceae; genus Pseudemcibacter. The sequence continues at coordinate 1,466 of JAUILB010000374.1, forward strand.
TATCCGCCAACAGTATTTATAAAATCGATGTCATGAATGGCTTTTTTGCCGCCGATTATTTCAAAATCAAGGGCAACTTTGTTTTCGTACCCTGCGGGAATACCTTCAAATACGCGTTTGATGACTATTCCCTTTAGGTCGGGTCGCCAACTATCGTCAAGACCGGGCATAAACCGCCACATACAGTACCAGTCCCTACAGGTCTTAGGCCGCGACTTATAAATTTTGCAGCCACCACCTTTAAGCGTGTTTTTGCATTTTACACCAGGAAGCTTTTGTAGTTCAGGATCGTTGATGGTCAGATTGACGCAGCAGACTGTGCAGGCACCACATTCCCGGCCCTTAACCAAAAGGTCGTTGGTCATGTCTGACCTTCCTCAATGACTGCCGTTGTTTCAATTTCGATTTTTGCCCTATCTTCCATGAGGGCCGATACCTCAACGCAGGCCATGGCAGGGTAATTTTTCCCGATTATGTCCCTGTATATGGCTCCAATTTCTTTTAAGTTGGAAAGATATTCCTGCTTGCTGGTAATATACCATGTCATGCGCACAATATGTTCGGGGCCGGCATTATCCGCTTTAAGGACGGCAAGTGTATTTTCAAGACAGAGTTTGAATTGATCCGTCAAATAGTCACTTTCGAATTCTTCATCAGCATTCCAACCGATCATGCCGGCAACATAGATTGTGCGGCCATTTTTAACGCTAATGCCGTTTGAATATCCTTTTGGCCTTGGCCATCCGTCGGGAAGAAGTTGTTTCATATTGTTGTTCCCTTAATTACTTAGAAGCTGTTTGGCAATTACGACTTTTTGCACTTCTGTAGCCCCTTCATATATGCGAAGCGCGCGAACTTCGCGGTAAAGTTCTTCGACCTTAACGCCCTTAACCACACCCATACCGCCAAAAATCTGGATGGCTTTGTCAATTACCACTTGCGCACATTCAGTTGCGTGCATTTTTGCCATTGCGGCTTCACGGGTCACGCGCCTGTCTTTAGTATCACGTGTCCAGGCGGCCCGATAAATTAAAAGCGCGCTGCTATCCACATCAAGGGCGCATTCAGCCAGCATTCCCTGCACGAGTTGAAGATTATGAAGTGGAGCACCAAAGAGCTTTCTTTCATTTGTACGGTTTATTGCTTCGGATAATGC